>NZ_JBLGTY010000003.1:0-300260 GCF_047470845.1 Candidatus Enterococcus avicola
AAATTAAAATAACGATGGTTCATAGGGTTATCCAATCAAAACCGGAAGGTTAAAACCCTAACTCTAATATACAAGGAAGCTTATGAAACGACTTGCGATTTTAGGTGCTGCTGGAACGATTGGGCAGCTGACACGCCAAACACTTTTAGAAAGAACCAATTTCTCCCTAGTACTCTATGCCCGCCAGGCAACGGAGCGATTGCAACAGATCGATGCTGCCCGTGAGACGATCATTGATGGTGACTTTCTCGATTTAGGACGACTCGTTCGGGCATTGCAAGGTTGCCAGTCGGTTTTTTTGACGGATATCCATGATCCTCGGGCAACGCTGCGGGTGATCGAGGCAATGAAATTAGCAGAGGTCAACCAATTGATCAGTGTCGCACCCGAAAAAAGACTTTGTACATCGGAGGCATTGAAGCAATTGGTGTCCGCAACTGATCTTTCCCTTTCCCCGAAAAAGCATCAGCTGCTCTTGCAGCAAAAAAATCGCTTGATGTCCTACCAATTGATTGTAGGCTCAGAGTTGGCTGTTCGCTTTGTTCATTTGCCATCAATGGAAGAATGCATGTTACAGCCAGGGGGATGGCAAGAAGCAGTCGCAGAAGAAATGCTTGCGATGTATCACTGCTATACAGCCTAAAGCCTGTGCATTTGTGATGAAAACCAACATGCTTTCTTGAAGTTCAGAATCATTTTTTTCATGTTTTCATGAAAAAAATGGTTCTTTCTTTTGAGCTTTTTTTGATAGAATAGACAGAAGCTTTTATCCATAAAATTAGTTGCCAGATTGAAAGGAGAACGTTGATGGAATCACTTATCAAAAAAAATCTTGCTTTATTGCTTGGGGTGCTGTGGATCTGCATCGCATTAAACTTTTTCCTTTTGCCTCACAGTATTGCTTCTGCTGGTGTCGGGTCGATCGGCTACCTGATCGAAACCGGCTGGTCGATCAATCGTCATATCGTTGTCTGGGGGATTAATTTGTTGATGCTGGCATTGGCATTTTTGCTTTTAAAGCGAGAGGTCTTTGTCAATACGGTTATCGGCAGTCTGGCATTTCCCGTTCTTCTGGCGCTTTTACCAGAGATCATGCTCTTGCGTTTTTATTCTGTTTCCTTGATTTTAGGTAGTTTCTTCTTTAGCTTCGGTATTTTTTCACTTTATAAAATCGGTGCTTCCAATGGTGGGGTCACGATTCCGCCGCTGATTTTGGAAAAATACTATGGCATTCGAAAGTCTAGTGGTGTCTTCTTAACCAATCTGATCATCATCTTGTTGAATCTCCTGATTTTTTCTTGGCAAGAAGCCCTCATTTCCGCTTTCTCTATCTATTTGATTGCCTTTTTCATGCGCTTCTTTATGCGGATCGAGCAAAAAACACAGGCAAAAAAAGCAGTGAACGTTCAAGAAACAGCAGAACTAGAATAAACTAGCAGAAGCAAACCATCGGTGCAACAGGTAGTGACCCCCACGAGTTAGACGAAACGTCTACCTACAGGAGGTCAGTACAACATTTGCACCGATGGTTTTTTAATAGTTTCTTTTTCTCAAAACAGCAATAGCCCCCGCTAGGCAGCTGATGATCAATAAGCAACTCAGCAGCAGCGCTGGCAGTAGTTCTCCTAGTTTGATTTGGTTGGTTAAGTAGTTAGGAAATTGGCTAGAAAGAGAATAAGGGTTCCAATTTGTTAATTGGCTCCACAAACTACCTAACAGTCCGATCAGATAACAGGCGCCAATAAACAACAGTCCTTGATAGATGCTTTTGGCAAAGCTGGAGCCTAGCAGCAGGATGCTGATTGCTAGTAAAC
Source organism: Candidatus Enterococcus avicola (assembly GCF_047470845.1). Taxonomy (NCBI): domain Bacteria; kingdom Bacillati; phylum Bacillota; class Bacilli; order Lactobacillales; family Enterococcaceae; genus Enterococcus; species Candidatus Enterococcus avicola. Next base: position 1,815 of record NZ_JBLGTY010000003.1, read on the forward strand.
CGAAAAGCCAATAGCTGACCAAAGCGCTAGGGACTTGAGCAGCGCTGGAATCATCGAAATAAATCATCGCATAAAAAGCACTGACACTGGCACTTATGAGGTAACTCAAAGACCAAAGAATCATTAAATAGCAAGCTTTTGCTATGACGATCGTGGTTTTTGGTAAGCCTCTGGTGATCAGCTGAATAAAGGTACCCTGATTTATTTCGGCTGAGAGCGTATCGGTAAAAAGAATCACAAATACTAGCAGGCCAATCGTGCCGATGTTGCTGTAAAACTGAAGCCACGCATCGATCGATGTCGGATCAGCAATCGTGATTTCAATCGATTCCGGCATCATACTGGCCATCAGTTCTGGCATGATTTTGGCAGTAAAGGGAGAAAGCATACCAATCAGGGCAAACAGGATCAAGCAAATCAGTAGTTTTTTGCTGCGAAGACCGCCGAGAAACTCTTTTTTTAAGAAAACAAGAAACGCATTCATTTAATCACCTCCAAATAAATCGACTCTAACGATGGTTCGATTCTTTGAAAGGATTCTGGGACAATGTGTTGTTCGTTCAGCAATTGTAGCAGCTGTGAACCGATATTGGTTCCAGTTTGTTCATCGATCAGTAATTGATTGTTCTTTCTTTTTGCCGATATGCCGTGGATTGCTAACACCTTGGCAAATTTTAAATGGTCACCTTCGTCGGTAAAGACAATCCCAAAGACGGTTTTTCGATAACGGTTTTTTAAGGAATCCATCGTTTCGAACGCACGGATCTGACCTTTGTGCAAAATCGCAATATAATCTGACAGCTGTTCGACATCTGCGAGAATATGAGAGGAAAAAAGCACTGTCGTTTCTTCTTTGATTTTTTCCAATACATCAAGAAATGCTTTGCGTCCTAGAGGGTCTAGTGCGGATGTTGGTTCATCACAAATCAAGATGGCGGGGCGGTTGATCAGAGCTTGGGCTAACCCTAGACGTTGCTTCATGCCGCGAGAAAAGCCAGCGATTTTTTGTTTCGAAGCTTTCAGGCCTACCAACTCTAAAACTTCCATCACTCGCTGAGGCTGAAAAGATTCTTTATTTGGCTGAATTTTTCCGCAGAAAGTCAAATATTCTACAGCTGTCATAAACGAGTAAAACTGCGGTACATCTGGTAAATAGCCGATCCAGCGATTGGTCTTGGCTGAGCCGAATTGCACCACTTCGCCGCAAACGGTGATTTCGCCTTCATCAATGGGGAGCAATCCTAAAATCGCCTTCATGGTCGTTGTTTTGCCAGCACCATTTTCCCCGACAAACCCCACAACGCTGCCCTTTGGAACCGAAAAGGTTAGGTCTTGCAGCACTTGTTTGCGCCCAAAACGCTTGGATAAATGGTTGATCTCGATCATCTTCATTGTTGGTCCTCTTTTCCGAAAGCAAAATAAAGGATAGGACCGATCAGGCTAACAAAACAGGCGATGAAAAGCCAAAGAATGCGGGAGCCGAATTTAAACTGTTCTTGTTTTAAAATATCGCGAACCGCCAAGACGATCAAGACCAATTGCAAAACAACCAAGGGGATCAGTACGGGCAAATAATCAGACATATTTTCTGGTATATTTAGTGAAACACTATTCATGTGAAGCCCTCCTTTGTGGCTCATTTTCTTGTTCGGACAGTTTTTGCAGCTGCTGAAATAATTCTTTAAATAGTGGTTGCTTCAGATAAGGTTCAAATAATGGTGTGAACTGCGCGATTTCGAGAAATTGTTTTTTGACATTGTCTGAGTTCCGCGGGATCTGACTACCTAATTCTAATTCGCTGATCCACTCATCGATGCTGTTGAAATAATCGTCTCCTTTCAAAACGATTTCCTCAGGCGTGTCTGCTAATGTTTTCACATACAGCGTTAATGCTTGCAGCAATAAGCTTTCTTTTCCCAAAGCGGCAAAAGAAACCATCCCAGCGGCTAGAAAATTCAGTAAAGAAAGGGGATGCAGCTGGGCCAGTTGGAAGCTCTCGCTGAGTGCCAGCCCACGTGCAAAGGTTTTTTCCAGTTGCTCCTCGTCTTGTGTGAGCATTGCCAAATAATTTGTCAGTAAGCTCATAAAAAGAATCAAGTATTGGTAAATCGCACTTTGCGTCACAATCTCAGCTTGTTGCAACTGATTTTTTTGCTGAAATGCGGCGGCAATCAACGGTTCGCTAGGTAAAAAAGAGAGAGTTTTCGTGCCAAGGATCGCCAAGACCTCATCGGGTTTGTTTCTCATCAGCAGACAATAGGCTTCGATTTGTTGCGCTTGTTGTGCCAACGCATTGTCACCATGCGCAATGATCCGTTGATAAAGGATTTCTGCTTCTTTCAAATAGGTAGTTTTCTTCGCTTCCATCAAGGCTTCTTCAGAGGGGTGCCCTTCTGTGCTATCTGCTACAGGGACATCTGGCAAAAGATCCCAATGATTTAAGTAAAAGGAGCCCATCTGTAACAAGAACGGGTAACAAGAGTAATACCGTTTGGTAAAACTTTGTGCCAGCGCGAGGACTTCGCTTGGTGTTTTTGTTTGAAAGGCGTCTTTTAGTAATTGATAGATGCGTTGGATCTCTTTAGGGGATAGCTGCGAGTCCAAAATCAATAATTCATCGACGCTGCAATCAAAATACGCTGCTAATAAGGGCAGCGAGGTGATATCTGGATAAGACTGTCCCGTTTCCCATTTCGAAACGGATGCTTTGGACACATTCATAAACACTGCTAATTCTTGCTGGGTAATACCTCGTTGTTTTCTTCTCCGAGCGATTTCCTCGCCAATTGGTAAGTCCATAGTGCACCTCCGATAGGTTTGTTTGGTATACTTCTATCATAAGAGGAGAAGAGATGACTTACAATGGATTGCTAGTTAATTTTTGGTTGATTTAATTAACTAAAAGTTGATTATAAGGCGAAGTATTCCAATCTTTGGGAAAGAGATGATCGTAAATGAGAGGTAGAAAAATGAAAGTTGTAGCAGCGATCGATTCCTTCAAAGGAAGTGCCACTTCCGCAGAACTAAATCAAGCGGTCTTAAGCGGGTTTTCAGACCAGTGGGAAACACGCAGTATCCCAATCGCTGATGGGGGAGAAGGGTCAATGGCAGCAGTCATTGCTGCGCTGGGAGGCAATTACGAAACGGTTTCAGTGACCGCTCCATTAGGCGGTAAGTTGCAAGCCCGTATGTTGGTCACAAAAATCAAAGAAGAAAAAATTGCCCTGATTGAATCTGCAGAAGTGATTGGGTTGCAACTCGTGGAACCTAGTGACGAGACCACCCGCAATAGCTCTTCTTTTGGTTTAGGCCAAATGGTCTTAGCAGCTTGCAGGCAAGGTGTGAAAAAAATTTACCTGACCCTTGGCGGTAGCGGCACTTCTGATGGGGGCGTAGGCTTTTTACTTGCGCTAGGAGCAACCATTCAAAGAAACGAGCGAATGGAAAACAATCCTTTGCTGCAGGCAGAATCTCTGGCGCTCAGCCAGTTGAACCCTCTGCTGGCACAAATTGCCCTGTTTGCTTTAACCGATGTAACAAATCCCTATTTTGGCAATCAGGGATTTGCGCCAGTTTTTGGTCCGCAAAAAGGGGCATCCCAAGAAACGATCCAGCAGTTGGATCAGCAGGCAAAGCGCTTGGCTGAGCACATCAAGCGGACCACAGGGATCGATCTGGAAGTCCCTGGCGCTGGTGCGGCAGGTGGGATTGGTGGTGCTGTTCATTTGGCAGGTGGTCAATTGGTTCTAGGATTTGCGACGATCGCTTCATTGATTGGATTTGAGGAAAAAATCAAAGAAGCAGATTTGTTGATCACGGGTGAAGGACGCATCGATGGGCAAACCGCTGGGGGAAAAGTACCCTATGGCGTCGCGTTGCTCGCCCACAAACATCAGGTCCCGGTCGTTGCCATCTGCGGCTCCCGAAGCGACGATCTAGGAAAACTGCCGCAACTACTATCTGCCGTCTTTTGTATCCAGCAAGGTCCGGTTTCGTTGACAGAAGCGATGGAGAAAAAGCGAACCTTAGTGAATGCTCAACAGACTGCTCAAGCCATCGCTGGTTTTGTGGAGCAGTGGCAAAAAAAAGACTGAATAAGAAGATAACACCAAAAAAACTTCGAATTGGCTACTGCCTTTTGTACGAAGTTTTTTTGGTGTTTTTCTCTGTGCTTAAGCCATGGTAGCTTGTGCTTCAATCTCTACTTTAAATTCAGGGGCAACCAAGCCGGCAACGATGACGAGACTCATGGCTGGTTTGTTTTCTGCCAAAATAACTGTAAACGCCGTACGGACAGCAGCTAAGTAGGCAGCATCTGTTAAAAAGACGGTCATTTTGACCACTGATGACCAGGACAGTTGATTGGCTGATAGAAGCTGTTCGATCTTTTTCAAAACGATGGTTGTTTGCTCTTGCGGGTCCTCAGGTGTGGCTCCGTCTTGCGAAGGCGTTTGACCAGAAATGAAAAGAAAAGGTCCTTGAGCGATTTTTGTATCGGTATAGATTGCCATTTCTTTGGCTCCTTTCGTCTATCTTGCCTTTGGATGATGGGACAGATAGAAATTGGTTGGGTGTGTCCTAGTTTACTTGATTCCACCTGCAAAAACAATCAACTTACGTTTTCATTTAGTTGTATGAAACCGCGCGACCAAGCCGCTCTTCCCCTTTAATAAAAACACTCATTTTTTTCAGGCTCGGCTGAAATTATCGCCAGAATTTTATGGTTTTAATGTCTTATACTATGTTCAGATCAAATAAATAAACAAGGAGGAAAAAAATATGAATTGGTACAAAAACACAACAGAAGAACTATTACACACGTTGCAAACATCACGGCAGGGCCTTTCCTCCGAAGAACGCAACCAGCGTTTAGCAAAGCAAGGTGAAAATAAAATTACTGAGGCAGCGCAGATCCCCACATGGAAGAAAGTCGGCAAGCATTTTACCGACTTACTGATGTTGGTCTTGATCGTCGCAGCCGTCTTAAAAGGGATTTCTGGTGATTATATCGAAAGCGGCATTATTATGGCGGTCGTCGTCATCAATGGATTCGTCGGCTACTGGCAAGAGCGCAAAGCCCAAGAATCACTGGATGGATTGAAGCAGTTCATGGGGCAAGAAGCAACGATTTATGTTCACGGCCGCAAGAAGAAAATTGCTGTTTCTTCCTTAGTATATGGAGATTTAGTCGTTTTAGGACCAGGAGATGTTGTACCAGCAGATATGCGCTTGATCGAAACCCATGATCTTGTGATTGAAGAGTCGATTTTAACTGGCGAATCTGAGCCTGTTCAAAAAATGACCGAGCCTATTACTCAAGAAAGTACAATTGGTGACCAGCGGAACATGGCGTTTTCTGGTACCCATGTAGAAAGCGGAACTGCCAGCGGGATCGTCGTTGAAACAGGCGACGATACACAAATCGGCCAGATCAATCAAGCAATTCAGTCTGTGAAAGCGCAAGAAACCCCGTTGATCAAAAAAATGAAGCAATTGAATCACCAAATCTTTAAAGGCATTATCGGATTAGTGATTTTCTTGATCTTCTTTACTACCTTCCGCTACGGCTTTGATCTTGATCTCTTGTTCTCATCAGGGATCGCCTTAGTGGTAGCAATGATTCCTGAGGGTTTGCCAGCCGTGCTGACCATGATTTTATCGATGGGTGTCAAGGAAATGTCCGAGGAGCAAGTAATCATCAAAACGATGCCATCAGTGGAGACACTAGGTGCCATGACGGTGATTTGTTCAGATAAAACAGGAACCTTGACCAAAAATGAAATGACGGTCGTCGATGTTTTAGTTGAGTCAAACGTGGATAAAGCAACGGTGCTTGATATCATGGCAAATTGTCAAGACTTGAAGCAAGACGAAGGACAAAAGGCTGCGGATCTCGTTGGGAACCCAACCGAAAAAGCCTTGTTACAATACGCAGAATCAGCGCAGCAACCATTGCGTAAAACAGTCGATAAGATTCCTTTTAGTTCCTCTTACAAGTACATGGCAACACGCCATCAAAATCAAGAAGAGCCGAATGCCTCGGTAGTTTTTGTCAAAGGTGCGCCCGAAGTGTTGCTTGAGAAAAGCCAACTGACTTCAGATCAAAAGCAATGGTGGTTAGATGAAAGTGCAAAATTAGCAGCGAAAGGGCAGCGGCTGATCGGCTTTGCGCATCTGACGCTGTCGGCACAGGAGTCCTTGTCCCACGAAGGGCTAACCAATTTAACCTTTGTCGGGATCGCTGGTATCATTGATCCTCCGAAAGACAGTGCCATCAAAGCGGTAAAAGAGTGCTTGCAAGCGGGCATCCAAGTCAAAATAATCACAGGAGACCATGGCAAGACTGCTCAAGCCATCGGCAAGCAAATTGGCTTGAAGCACACGAATCACGTGTTGGAAGGGTTAGAAATCGATCTGCTGTCGGAGGAAGAATTGCAGCAAGCCGTCCAAAAGACAGATATCTTTGCTCGAACGACCCCAGAGCATAAATTACGGATCGTTAGTGCCTTGCAGGCCAATGAAGAGATCGTCGGAATGACCGGTGATGGCGTCAACGATGCACCAGCGCTGAAAAAAGCCGATATTGGGATCGCTATGGGGATCAAAGGCAGTGAAGTAACCAAGCAAGCAGCCGATATGGTTTTGGCAGACGATAATTTTCATACGATCGCCAATGCCGTCCGAGTGGGTCGTCGAATCTACGATAATTTGAAGAAAACCATCAACTTCTTCTTACCAACTGCGGTTGCCCAAGGATTGATCGTTATTGCGGCACTCTTGTTGAACCGACCACTGCCACTAACACCTGTCCAAATTTTATGGGTAAATATGGTGACAACCATCACGCTTTCTTACGCACTCGGTTTTGAAAAGGCAAGTGCGGATGTCATGAATCGACCACCACGGCCAATCAAAGAAGGTATCTTATCTTGGTACAGTCTGTTCCGCATCTTCTACGTCTCGCTGTTGATCATGATTCCTTCCTACGTCTTAGCGATTCAGTTTGAAGGAACGGTCCTTCAGCAAAGCATGCTACTGCAAAGTATCGTCTTTGCCCAAGCGGTCTACTTGTTGAACTGTCGTGAGCTGGTCAAGCCAGCCTTGAATCGCCAACTGTTTGCCAACCGAGCGCTATTCGTTTCTCTTTCACTGCTGATCGTATTACAGGCAGCGATTTTCCTAACCCCTCTAGGACACCAGCTTTTAGGGATCGGTTCTTTGACCTTGATGCAGCAGTTGAGTATCGCTGCTAACGGCGCACTCCTTTTCGCAGTCGTTGAGGGTGAGAAATTTATTACGAATAAGCTGCAAGGACGGCAAAAAGCCGCTCCAGTGAAGCAGTAGCGGCAGCTTGATGATTCTAGCGATAGCTTAAATAATAGGTTTGGATGAGCTCAGTCACTTGATTGAGCTCATTTTTCGTTGGTACCATCGATAAGTAAAAAACTGGAGCAGATACTTCCTCTAAAGGGAAATTTGAGAGAATAAAATCAACCTCGATTTTCGCCAACGCTTCAAGTTGACCAGGCTCGATCGCCGATAAAAGGATGCGGGCACCGAGGAAGTCATTCAATTCTTGCAGGAGATAAGCTTTCCAGGCAGGCTCACCTTGGAAAACAAAATACCCTTTTGCGCGAATGGGATTGATTTGTAAAATCGCTTGTTGGATCAGTAAGGTGGTGGTTGACCATAATGGAAAACTCATTTCCGATTGACTGGCTGTTTGCTCTTCTAAAAAGTCATGGATCGTCGCTTCGATCGGTAGCGAATAGGGTTGATTTAACCGTTGGATCTCGTGAAATTCGAGCCCGAACAATTCTGAGAGCTTGGCTGACTCTTGCGATTTGATCAAAAGCAACAGTAGATTCTCAATCAGTTGTGTATCACTAGCTAAAGACAACTGCAACAAGCGGTCTAGTTTTCCAACAAAATGGGTCGTTTTCTGATAAATGGTTTGGTAGGATTCAAGGGTTGCTTGGATCGTTGCGGACCAGTCGTTATTGTAGTTCCAACTTTCTAAGAAGCAGTAGAAGCTAAAGAAGTGTTCGCTGCGTTCTAAATAAACGCCTTCTTTTTGATACAGCTGACTTAATGGCTGTTGGAAAAGGCGATAAAGGGGATCGTCCCCCTGAAATTCAAAGGAATCGATACGGCAATTGGCTTTGATGCGAATCGTATTGATAAAAAACCAGCAGGTACCGTAGATTTGTTCCACTTCGATCTGCAGCTTGGCTTTTGCTAAGCGATCCAAGAAATGATAATAGTGGGACTCATGAATCGTATATTCCTCAAAAAAGTAATTGTTATGGGTGTATGGCAGTAACAGGCGATGAAAAAAAACACGGATGTTGATCTCACTTCCTTCAAAGCGGATCATGCGATTGGTGATCCGAATCCGCAACGAAAAATCAGTGAGACTTTTGTTCAATTTTGTCACATGTCGTCGCAAGGTCTCATAGGATGTCCCTGTTTGGCTAAGAATATCTTGCGTACGGAGTTCGCTGGAAAAAAGCAATGCTTTCATCAAAGAAACACCGATCGATTGAGGGAAAAACGTTTCCCAGAGCTGACTCATCAACAATGGCCCATCATGGGTCAGAGCAAAGCCGCTACTGGCAGCTTCGATCTGCCAACCATCAGGCAATTGTTGGCGAATATAGGTTAGATCGGAAAAAACGGTTCGCTCCGTCGTATCGATCAATTTTGCTAGTTGCTTGGCAGTGATCATTTTGTGATTCGCCAGTTGTTCCAAGAGAAGGATCTGACGTAATAAATCCTTCTCCGTAATGATTTTTTTCATCATCCCATCCATGACAAAAACTTCCTTTCCGAGTCTTGAAGGTCAAAAGAGTCACATTGACTGTTTTGATGAATGACAACTCTTTCGTGTTCTTTTTGATTTTATACGAAAAAGGCAAGTTTTGCTATTTCCAATTCACTGGATGATGTTTTTTTTATTAAAAAAGATGGGATCGACAACCTTCTGAGTAACTGTCTAAAGGAATGCGTTTGTTTTATGTGTTTTAACGGTTAGAGGTCTATCATGTGTTCGTATTTCTTCATTCGCAAATACATAGAATAACTTTCTTTCGACAATTTTATTTTTGAGGAAAAAAGACTCTTTTTGCGAGAGGCGTAGAGTTTTCGATGGAGCGCAGAATTGATGATCCATTCAATTTCGGCTTGTTCTTCCTCGGATAATTCGACTTTTTTCTCATTGGATTGAATGAGAGAGTAAGTAAATTCTAAGCAGCTCATTTTATAAATAAAGGTGGAAAAATATAATTTGTCTATGTGCATTTAATCACCCTTTCTTACATTCGGTTCAATCATATAGAAGAATATTTCAAATAACAATTCTGTTTTTTCATGATGTTATGAAAATTTTGGAAAAATGTCGATTTTTTGGCAAAATTATAGCAAAGTTTTCACTCTTTGATCTTCACGTAAGGGTTATAAAAAAACAAATATTATTTAAATAGAGTAGCAGCTATAATTAAGTACGCTGAAAGAAGTGAAGGAGATTTTTGTCCTAAAGAATGTCTTTTTATTTTGGTTAAGGCAACCCATTGTAGGTTGTTTTCTTGTATTGTCAAAAGGAGACAAAAATAGAAAATTCGCTTTTTTCTGTTGACAGATCAGCAAAAGCCACGTAATATAGCTACCAATAACTAGTAAAGACCAAACAAAAGAGAAGTATGAGGACGTTCGTCTTGCAGAGAGCTGATGGTGGTGTAAATCAGCAGATTGACGCTTCAGAAATGGACTTTTGTGTCGAAAGGCTGAAATCAGTAGGCTTTTTTCGGGATCTCCCGTTACAGAGAACGATCGTTGATAGACGATCTAGAGAACCAATTGAGGTGGCACCGTGAGTAATCGCCCTCATGCAGACGAGTTTGTTTGCATGAGGGCTTTTTTGTTTTTCTTGCCCTTCAACCAATAGAAAAATAAACGTAAAATCAAACTAAGAGAAGTACTTGAGTCTTTTTTGGTTACAGAAAGTCGGCGGTGATGAGAGTCCGATACCAAGAAATCAAGGAAATGGCCTTAGCCGATCATTTTTTGAACCCTTTTTTTGGCAGTAGGAAAATGCGGGAACTCCCGTTATAGAGGAAGACCGTTGTTAGACGGTTGATAGAGAAGAAGTTGTTTTTTTAGGCAACTTTCAATTGAGGTGGTACCGCGGTCATTCGCCCTCAAGCAGACGTTTTTATGATGTTTGCTTGAGGGCTTTTTGTTTACAAAGAAAGGAGCAGCTTATGTATCGAATGGAACGAATCAACAGCGATTGTTTGACACCTGTCTCAGTGTTTTTACGGATTCAAGGGGCGCATAAATGTTTACTGGAAAGTATTCCCAGAGAAGAAGATACGGGACGCTATTCGATCCTCACCTTTGATCCTGTTCAGAAACTGACCTTTAAGGATGGTGTTTTTCAAGTGGAGGATATTTTGGAAAAAACGGTCAACAAGTATCCCTGTCAGGACCCTTTAAAAGAAATGGAACGGTATGTAGTCAAAAAAGAAACCACCGCTTTACCGAATCTGCCGTTGCAAAGTGGGGCGATCGGGTATGCGGGCTATGATATCGCAGCTTGCTATGAAGATATTGGACAACTGCCCGCAGATGAATTGCAGGTGCCTGATATGGCCTTTTGGCTTTTTGAAACCTTTCTCGTTCTGGACCATCAAAGGGAAACCTTGACGATCATCCTTGAAAATTGCTACAGCCAAAGGGGGGCCGCCGAGATGGAGCAGGTACTCCAAGCGGTGCAGCAGCAATTAAGGACACCGGTCGCAGCTGAGACCCGTGGGTTATCGAATGAAAAGCTGCATTTTATAAGTAATGTTACTCAACATGCCTATGAAACGATCGTTCGTGAGGCAAAAGCCCGAATTACGGCAGGGGATATGTTTCAAGTTGTTCCTTCCCAACGTCTGCAAGCAGCATTTACGCAAGATCCTTTTGACTATTACCGAAAACTGCGAGTGACGAATCCGTCTGCCTACCTCTATTATCTTGATTTCGATCACGGATTCAAAGTGATCGGCAGTTCACCTGAAAGCTTGATTCGGGTTCAAGGAACAACGATCACCACAAATCCAATCGCTGGTACCCGTAAACGAGGGGCAACCAAAGCAGAAGACGAAGCTTTGGCGGCGGAACTATTAGCAGATGAAAAAGAACGTGCAGAGCACCAAATGCTGATCGATCTGGGGCGCAATGATTTGGGTCGAATCGCTGAACATGGCACGGTTCATGTTCCTTTATACATGGTGATTGAGAAATACCGCTATGTCATGCATATCGTTTCGGTGGTGGCTGCCAAGCGCAGAGCAGGTGTGACGGCAATGGATGCCTTGAAAGCAACCCTGCCAGCAGGCACGGTCAGCGGGGCACCAAAGATTCGTGCCATGACTCGCATCTATCAATGGGAAGCTGTTCGAAGAGGGGTCTATGCGGGAGCCGTTGGGTATTTTTCTCGAAACGATCAAGCGGATTTTGCCATCGGGATTCGGACAATGGTTTTGAAAGACGCGATCGTTTATGTCCAGGCAGGGGCGGGTGTCGTTTATGATTCTGATTCCTCATCTGAATACCACGAAACCTTACACAAAGCCAAAGCACTATTGGAGGTGTCAGCCAATGATTTTAATCGTCGATAACTATGATTCGTTTACTTACAATCTTCTCCAGCTCTGTCCAGAAGAAACAGTCGTCTTGCGAAATGATGATCCAGACCTTTTCCTTGTTGCTGAAGAAGCAGATGCCATCATTTTTTCTCCAGGACCAGGACGTCCCGCAGAGGCAGGATTCATGATTCCTTTGATCAAAACATATCACAATAGCAAGCCGCTTCTAGGGATCTGCTTAGGTCATCAAGCCATTGGAGAAGCGTTTGGTGCCAAAGTGGTCCAAGCACCAGCCATTATGCACGGCAAGCAATCGAGCCTTACGTATCAGAAAAAAGGCGTATTCGAAACCTACCTAGGAGACATGACTGTCATGCGCTATCACTCGCTGGTCATTGAGCCAGCGACCCTTCCTGCACAATTTGAGGTATTGGCTGAAACAAAAGGGATCATCATGGCGATCCAGCATCGACAAAAGCCGATCGTAGGCCTTCAATTCCACCCTGAATCAATGGGGACAAACGAAGGGGCGTTTTTTATCCAGCGGTTTCTTGAACTCATTTCAGAGAAATCAGCAAAAAGCAGCAAATGAAAAAGGAGGAACATTTATGGAAGCAGTCAAAATACAGCAGCCGCAGCAAATCACCCAGCAGCTTTTTAATGGCAGTCATTTAAGTTATCAGGAGATGCGCCACTTTGCTCAAGGAATTTTAAGCGGGATGTTTTCAGAAAGTCAATTGGGGGCAGCGTTAGTTGCGATGAAGATCAACGGCATCACAGCCGCCGAATTGACCGCTTTAGCGGAAATCATGTTAGAGCATGCCGTGACCATTCCTTATGAAGGAGGAGACGCCATGGACAATTGCGGTACTGGCGGCGACCACTCCAATAGTTTTAATGTCTCCACTACGGCGGCTTTCGTGTTAGCAGCCGGGGGAATCACGATGGCAAAACACGGCAATCGCAGTATCTCTAGTCGTTCAGGCAGTGCCGATGTCTTAGCCTGCTTGGGGGTATCGATCCAAGCATCACCAGAAAAAATCGCTGAGCTATTAACGACTGTCGGCATCGCGTTTCTCTTCGCTCCCTCGTTGCATCCAGGCATGAAAGCAGTGATGAAGATACGGCAAGAATTAGCAACGCCAACGATTTTTAATCTATTAGGCCCCTTGATCAATCCTGTTCCGTTGACTACGCAACTGATTGGGACTTACGCAGGCGAGAGCTTGGCCGACACCGCTCAGGCGTTAGGCAGTCTTGGTCGGCAAAGAGCAATGGTGATCCATGGGTGCAATGGAATGGATGAAGCCAATTTGGCAGGTGAAACTGCGATCAGCTTTTATCAAGGAGGAGAGGTAGCCAATTTTTCTTTGGATCCACAAGCGTACGGCTTTACGCCAGCGCCAATCGAGGCGATCGTCGGCGGGGATGCCGCTCAAAATGCGGCGATCTTAACTGCGGTGTTGAAAAATCAACCCTCCGTTTATCTAGAAACGGTGGTCTTAAATGCAGGGTTAGGCTTTTACGCTAACGGCAAAGCCACCACGCTAGCAGAAGGGTTTGCGATGGCACGGGCGTGTATCGCTTCGGGTGCCGCCTATGACAAACTGCAGGAGTTGATCCGCCAGTCAAATAGCCAATGACTACGAAAGCTGTAAGGAGGAGAATCATGGATTTTTTAGAAACGATCATCCAGAAAAAAGTTAAAGAAGTTGCCGCGATGCCACAAGAAACCGAAAAGGTCGTAGCGAAACGCCCATCATTTTATCAGCTAGTCAAGGAACGACCACAAAAGATGCACCTCATTGCTGAAATCAAGCGAGCTTCACCTTCAAAAGGAGACATTAATCAAGCGATCGACCCAGTCACGCAAGCGCAAGCTTATGAAACCGCGGGTGTCAGCGGGATTTCCGTTTTGACCGACCAGCAGTTTTTCAAAGGCTCGCTGGCAGATCTTGAAGCAGTCAGTAAGGCTGTTTCTGTGCCTATACTATGCAAAGACTTCATTATCGACAAAAAACAATTGATTCGCGCCAAGAATGCGGGTGCCAGTATCGTTTTATTGATCGTGGCTGCGTTGGAGCCAGCCCGTTTGGTCGCGCTGTATCAAGAAGCCGAAGCACTAGGGTTGGAAGTACTCGTTGAGACCCATAATGCGGCTGAATTTCAACATGCCCAAGCATTAGGTGCCAAAATCATCGGCGTCAACAATCGTGACCTAAAAACCTTTGACGTTTCCTTGGATGTCAGTGTTGCTTTAGCACCTCAGCCGTCAGAGGCGGTTTACATCAGTGAATCTGGTATTCGAACGGCCGCAGATGTGCTGCAGCTTGCACCGTTTTATCATGGAGTCCTCGTTGGAGAAACGTTGATGAGGAGCAATCGAATTGTTGAAACAGCGGCAGATTTGCAGGTGAGCCGTCGATGACCAAAGTGAAAATTTGTGGACTCACCGAACGCCTGCATGTCGAAACTGCCATCAATGCAGGAGCAGATTACCTTGGCTTTGTTTTTGCCGAAAGCCGTCGGAGAATCGATCCGACCCAAGTCCGCAAGATAACGGAGCAAGTTCCCGAAAATGTAGGAAAAGTCGGGGTTTTCGTTTCTCCAAGTGTTGAAGAAGTGCAAGCGGCAATTCAAACCGCCCAATTGACAGCGATTCAGCTCCATGGAAAGGTTCTGCCATCTTTGCAAACAGCCATTCAGAAGGGGGTTTTTGCTCATCAAAAGATCGCAGTGATCCAAGCCTTTGATGGAGAAGCAGAGACTTTAGAGCAAGATTTCCTGAGCTGCGATGCAGATTTCGGTTTATTGGACGCTCCAGTAAGAGATCACCCTTATGCTGGCGGCAACGGCCAGTCCTTTGATTGGCAAAAAGCGGCGAGAGAACCGTTGCCGTTGTCTGAGCGATTTTTTATTGCTGGCGGGTTGCACGTGGAAAATGTAGAAGAGGCGATCCAACTTTTTAGGCCTTATGCTGTCGATGTTTCTTCAGGCGTTGAAACCCAGGGCAAGAAAGACAGTCGGAAAATCGAACAATTTATTCATTTAGTAAAGGAGAAAAAAAGATGACTCAGTATCCCACAAAAACAGGATTTTATGGTTCTTTTGGCGGACAGTTTGTGCCAGAGACATTGATGTATGCAGTCAAGCAATTGGAAACTGTCTATCGTGAAGCACAAACGGACGCAAGTTTTCAAGCTGAATTACAGGAATATTTACAAGAGTATGTAGGAAGAGAGACCCCCCTTTATCATGCCCAGCGCTTGTCACAACACTTAGGCGGTGCCAAAATTTATCTGAAGCGAGAAGATTTGAATCATACGGGTGCCCATAAAATCAATAATGCACTTGGCCAAGTCTTATTAGCAAAACGGATGGGGAAAAAGAAAGTGGTAGCAGAGACCGGTGCTGGGCAGCATGGCGTCGCCACAGCAACTGCGGCCGCGTTGTTCGGTATGGAATGCACGATTTTTATGGGCGCGGTAGATGTTCAGCGGCAAGCACTAAACGTCTTTCGAATGGAATTGTTGGGAGCAAAAGTGGTTTCAGTCACATCAGGCAATCAGACATTGAAAGATGCTGTCAATGAAGCGCTGCGCTACTGGGTAGCAACCGTCGAGGACACTCATTACGTGATGGGTTCGGTACTCGGTCCGCATCCTTTTCCAGAGATCGTTCGAGATTTTCAAAGTGTAATTGGCAGTGAGACACGGCGGCAACTATTAGAAAAAGAAGGACAACTACCAACGACAGTCGTTGCTTGTGTTGGCGGCGGCAGCAATGCGATGGGAATGTTTTACCCTTTCATCAACGATCAAACCGTTCGTTTGATTGGCGTTGAAGCAGCTGGAAAAGGCGTGGATACTACCGAGCATGCGGCGACTTTGACGAAAGGCAGTATCGGTATTTTACATGGTACCAAAATGCATTTGCTGCAAGACGATGATGGGCAAGTGATTGAACCCTATTCGATTTCAGCTGGTTTGGATTATCCAGGGGTCGGTCCCGAGCATTCTTATTTGAAGGAAATTGCACGTGCGGAGTATTTCGCGGTCACTGATGAAGAAGCTGTTGACGCCTTTTATCTCTTGTCTCAAATCGAAGGCATTATTCCCGCTTTGGAAAGTGCTCATGCCGTTGCCTATGCTTTAAAGTTAGCGCCAACGATGACAGCAGAAGAACGCTTAGTGATCTGTTTGTCTGGGCGAGGGGACAAAGATGTTCAACAAATCAAAGATCGGAAAGGGGAAGCGAAATGACCAGCAAAACATTGACGATGAAACTAAAAGAGCGCCAAAAACAAGGCAAGCCTTTGTTTGTACCTTATATCATGGCGGGTGACAACGGACTGGAACGCCTGCCAGCAGAAATCGAACTGTTGACGACACATGGCGCAGCCGCCATTGAAATCGGCGTGCCCTTTTCAGACCCAGTCGCAGATGGAGCGGTCATCCAAGCGGCTGGAATGCAGGCATTAGCCAATGGCACCACTTTAAAAAAGATCATTGCTGCGCTGCAAACGATCCATTCTGAGGTTCCACTGGTATTGATGGGGTATGCCAATTCATTCTTTCATTATGGGATTGAACAGTTAGCAAATGAGTTAAAAACGACAAATGTGAAAGGGTTGATTATTCCAGATTTACCTTTTGAACATCGATCGCTAGTAACGCCTACGTTTGATGCGGCGGATCTCGCGCTGATCACACTGGTCTCTTTGACCAGTCCTCCAGACAGAATTCAGACGCTGATCGAAGAAGCGGAAGGATTCGTTTATGCTGTGACAGTGAACGGTGTCACTGGAGAAGATCGTCAATACAACGAACAGCTGGATCAGCATTTGCAAGCCATTTCGGAAAAAAGTCCCATTCCTGTACTAGCTGGTTTCGGTGTCTCGACCCACGCAGACGTGCAGCGCTTTGCCCGAGTGTGCGATGGGGTAGTGATCGGTTCAAAAATCGTAGCAGCCTTACAGAACGAGCCACTGCCTAAAGTCAGTGAGCTATTAGCAGAACTTGTTGGTATTTCATAGAAAATCAATGTGAAGGAAAGAACCCGAGTTGGGTTCTTTTTTTTATGAGAAAACTAGTATTCGAGATACTGATGGGCTGCTATGGAAAAAGAACACGCTGTGTGAAGAGGAAAAAAAGGCTGATGGAAGATCAGCCTAAATTGTTGTGATTATGCCAGTGTATCGGTGTCGATGGTGACTGTCTCGCAAAAATGCCCTCTGCCCCCAACGTAAACACGTTGGATTTCCTTTCGCGAGGACGTAGCTAGTTTGACAAAGATTTCAGAAGGTTCACCTAAATTGCTGCCTTGTTCAAAGCGATACACTTCTTCTTCAAGGGAACATTTTTGATGCAAGAAGCAAGCCAAAGCGGCATTGGAAGTACCTGTGGCAGATTCTTCATTGATGTCAAACAATGGGGCAAAGTTACGGCAAACGATTCGTTCTTTTTCCATTGCATATAAGTGCATGCCAACTACTTGTTGCAGCGCACTTACTTTTTTTATTTCCTCAAAATCAGGTACAATATGCTGCAACTGGGCCGTTGTTTTGATTGGAACAAGGATATCCTTTAATCCAGTAGAAACGATTTGAATAGGAATTTGATCATCAATAGCATTGGTATCGAAACAGTCAGCTAATTGTTCTAGTGAAAGCACATCTGAAAACAGTGGTTTGTTCTGTTCCATGAAAATGACACCGTCTTTGATGGTGATCGACAAACGTCCGGCGTTGGTGTCGATGCGATACTGTTGCTTGGAAAGTTTGTTCAAATACGACAACAGAGCAAAGGAGGCAATTGTTGCATGTCCGCATAAGTCAACTTCTTCTTTTGGCGTAAAATAGTCAAATCGGAAATCGGCCTCCGGGGATTTCGATAAAAAAGCTGTTTCTGAAAAGCCTAACTCTTTTGCGATGGCTAACTTTTGTTGTGGTGTAAGGGGCTGTTCCAGCAAAACGACTCCAGCCTTGTTGCCACCTGTTTGATTTTTACTAAACCCGCTTGCGATATATACCGTTATCTCCATAGGACACCTGCTTTCTTTATTCTTGTCAAGCATAGCATAATTTTTGCAGGGGGAGGATAAGAAAAAGGATTGGTTGAGCGTGTTATACTGAAGGTACGACAGAGGAGGGACTTCATGAAGAGAGGGAAAGTAATTGTAGTCAGTGGTGTTACAGCGTCCGGCAAAACGACATTGGTTCGTGAATTGAGTAGATTGGCAGATGGAATAGTGATCTCCTTTGATGATTATAGTATCGATGGATTGCCCTCAGCACCATCTTTTGATTATTTTTTACAAGATCCCCGCGCAGCGATCAATCAATATGACATCAGTCTGCTACTAAAAGATCTGAAGAGAGCGATCAGCATTCAACCAATCATTTTTGTGAACTTTCCCTTCGGATATGAGCACCAAGATTTGCGTCAGTTGATCGATACGGTGATTTATTTGAAAACACCACTAGATATTGCTTTTGCTCGTCAGATTAACCGGGATTATACGAACGAATCAAAAGAAGCGATTTTGACTTGGGCAGATACTTATCTTTCCTATGCAAGGGAGCTATTTGTTTTACACGAACAGATCATTGCTGAAACAGCCGACTATGTACTGGATGGTGCTCGACCAGCTGATCAGCTAGCAGAACAAGTAAAGTATTATCAAGTATTTTAAGAAGCGCTTTTAAGTAAGATTTAGTCTACTGAGTTTTGTTTAAACTCCCTTACTATCTGTTTCAAAGGTCAAAAATGCCGCTGCTTCCTCTAAAGAGAGCGCTGCTCCATGGAATGTGGGCCACGCATTGATACCGTCACATTTTTTTCTCGGAATCAAGTGAAGATGAAAGTGAGGGACTGATTGACCCGCTGCTTGATTTGCTGCGCTTAGCAAATTAATCCCATCAAATCCTAAGCGAGTGACACAATGATCTGCTATTTTTTGAACCGTTTGAATGAGGTGAGCAAGAAGAACGGGGTCGCAGTCTAAAATACTGGTGTAATGTTTTTTAGGAATAACCAGCATATGATAATCCACGTCTTTGGCATGATCAAGGAAGGCGCAAACACTGTCATCTTCATAGATTACATGGCTTTTTATTTTTCCAAAGACGATACGGCAAAAAGGACATTCTTCCATCAAAATTCCTCCTATGGAATAAATTTTGTTAGTTGTGTTCGAGAAGTATAATATCTAAAAACGTGAAGCTACTGGATTATGGGAAACCATAAACGAGCTTTGCAATTAAGCCGCTCTTTGAGAGGATAATATCATATTTATTTAGCAGTTAAAACTATATGTGATAATTAATGATGTTTTAGATAATTAGTTAATAGGTTGTTTGCAAAAGAAAAGCACCGTGCTGCTGATTTGTGGTAAAAGTGACGTTTGAAAAAAGTGGCTTTTAAAAAATTTGTCAAAAAAAATCGCTAGGAATCAAGATTCCTAACGATCTGCTAGCGCTATGCACGATAATATAACGTTCCAGGAGGGATTCGAACCCCCGACCGTTCGCTTAGAAGGCGAATGCTCTATCCGGCTGAGCTACTGGAACAAATAAATTTCAGCGAATGCTCACTTCGCCTAAGCTGTTGAAATCAATCAGCAACAAATAACATTATAGAAAAAGGGCGCAGCAATGTCAATCTCTTTTCGCCCTTTTCTTATTTTTTCTTTGAAAAAAGGAAGCGCAGCTGCCCTCAACCTTTCTCAGGTTCCTCAAGGATTACGCTATCTGCTTCTTTCGTAATGAGAATCACGCCATCTCCTAAAGGGACGAGGGTGGAGGTCAGCTGAGGATGGTTCATCACGGTATCCAAGAAAAGATTCAATTTGCGATGGATCGCTCGCTGGTTGCGAGGGATGTCTTCGATGGGTTGTAGAATCGTTCCAGCTTGAAACACGTCATCCACCATCAACACGCCGCCTTTGCGTAATAGACGCAGACATTCTGGTAAAAATTCAATGTATTTCGATTTGGCGCTGTCCATGAAGATAAAATCATAAGGACCACTCAATGTAGGCAGGACATCTGCCGCTTGTCCTTCTAAAAGCGTGATTTTGTCTTCATTTCCTAAGCGAGCATAGGTTTCTTTGGCTTTGCGGATCATGACGTCAAAGCGATCGATCGTTGTGACATGCCCCTCTTTCACACATTGCGCCATCAAGCTTGAAGAAAAACCGATCGCTGTGCCGATCTCAAGGATTTCTTTTGGCTGAAGCTGTCCCAATAAAAACTGCAAAAAGACCACAGTTTCATGTGGGATGATTGGCACTTCTTTTTCATGAGCGGCTTGCTCGATTTCACCAAGTTCGCCGGGTAATTGTTTTTGTTTTTCACGCATAAACGCCACTAGTTCTGGTTTGACTACTGGACGATGCATCATTTCGTTGCGCATCTTCATCCTCCTCATTTATCGCTGCCCCTTATTATACGAATAACTCACCTTAAGTTCAATCTTTTCGAGTCTTTGGAACAACAAAAAAACCAGTCATACGACTGGCAGGATAAAGGGGTGAAAAATATTTTTGGGATATTTCTATCATAACGGTGTTATGTGGAGGTTTGGTTAAAATCCTGTGAAGATCTCGTCAGGTTCTGCTTAAATTTTCATCAAGGAAGAAAAGCAACCCATCATCAAGGCGAAAACGAACTTTTTATCGAAATATTCAGAAAATTCAGGGAAAAGTGTTGACAGAGGAACCTGCTGTTTGGTATCTTCATAACAAGATAAAAAAAGTGATAGGTGACGACGATGGATAAACGATTGAAACAAACAGCTGCATTTTTATTATTATTATCGTAAGGACTCTTTTTCTATGACCCGCCTTTTTAAGGCATCATTTGAAGAGTCCTATTCGCATTGCATGAAGGAAACCCTTTATGGAGTGCTTTTTTTATACCATTTTTTCAATTTGTTTGAATGAGGTCGCGCCAAGCGTGCCCCTACCACTGCCAAGGAGGAAATAGTGATGAGAAAAATCCAGTTTTTTGACACCACATTGAGAGACGGTGAACAGACGCCGGGAGTCAACTTCAATACGAAAGAGAAGGTTCAACTGGCGCTGCAATTAGAAAAATGGGGGATCGATACGATCGAAGCAGGCTTTCCGATTGCATCAGAAGGAGACTTTCAAGCAGTCCAAGCGATTGCTGGGGCGGTGACGAAAATGACCGTTGCAGGACTTGCCCGTTGTCAGAAAAAAGACATTGATCGTGCCTATGAAGCTCTTCATCAAGCCGTCGATCCCCAGATCCATGTCTTTCTAGCAACGAGTGAGGTACATCGCCAGTACAAGCTGAATATGACGAAAGCAGAAGTACTCGCTTCCATCAAAGAACATGTGGCTTATGCCCGTGAACGCTTTGAAAAAGTTCAATTTTCGCCAGAAGATGCCACCCGCACCGATAAAGCCTTCTTGCTTGAGGCGGTTCAAACAGCGATTGATGCCGGCGCGACGATCATCAATGTGCCCGATACAGTAGGGTTTACCAATCCTACGGAATATGGAGCGCTTTTTGCCTATTTGATCGCCAATATCAAAAGCGAGCAGCAGATCACTTTTTCTTCCCATTGTCATGATGACTTGGGAATGGCGACAGCCAATGCGCTGGCAGCTATCGAAAATGGTGCTGATCGGGTGGAAGGAACGATCAACGGGATCGGCGAACGAGCGGGCAATACCGCATTAGAAGAAGTGGCGCTGGCGTTGCATATTCGCAATGATTTCTATCAGGCTACCTCCAACATCAAGTTAAACGAAACAAAACGCACCAGCGATCTGGTAGCACGTTTGTCTGGGATCACGGTACCGAAAAACAAAGCGATCGTCGGCGGCAATGCCTATGCCCATGAATCTGGGATTCATCAAGATGGCGTCTTGAAAAATCCTGAAACTTACGAAATCATTACCCCGCAACTGGTAGGCGTACAAACCAACTCACTGCCTCTAGGCAAACTTTCTGGCCGCCATGCGTTTGTCGATAAAATGCAGCAGCTGGGCTACCAGTTTGACCAAGAAGAAACCAATGAATTGTTTAAACGCTTCAAAGAGTTGGCAGATAAGAAAAAGCAAGTGACCGAACAAGATTTGTTAGCGTTGGTGGCTGACCAGGGCCGCAGCCAAGAAGATGGCTGCGAGTTGGAGTCAGTTCAGCTGCAATACGTGTCCAATGGCCATCAAGGAGCGGTGGTTTCTATCATCAAAGATGAGGAAAAACAAGTGGCATCAGCTATCGGTGCCGGCAGTATCCAAGCAATCTACAACTCGATCGATCAGATTTTCCAGCAGCAGCCGAAGTTGTTGAACTATGAGATCACTGCCTTGACCAGTGGGGAAGATGCGCAAGCGGAAGTGCACGTGGTTATTGAATGTCAGGAAACGAATGAAAAAATCAGCGGGATCGGCTTAGACTTTGATGTCTTGCAGGCGTCAGCCAAAGCCTATGTACAGGCTAGCGCAGCTCTAAAGAATCGAGGTGTCCTTGTTTGAAAAAGATCGTGGTTTTAGCAGGAGATGGCATCGGACCAGAAATTATGGCCAGTGCGCTTGCGGTATTGAAAGCGGCTTGTCCAGACCATCTCCAACGCTTTCATTTTGACCAGCGGCCATTTGGTGGTGCGGGGCTGGCAATTACTGGTGAGCCATTGCCGCAAGAAA
Organism: Candidatus Enterococcus avicola; assembly: GCF_047470845.1. NCBI lineage: Bacteria > Bacillati > Bacillota > Bacilli > Lactobacillales > Enterococcaceae > Enterococcus > Candidatus Enterococcus avicola. Next base: position 24,125 of record NZ_JBLGTY010000003.1, read on the forward strand.
CACTACAAGCTTGCCAGCAGGCGGATGCGATCCTTTTAGGAGCCATTGGTGATCCAGTTTGGGAAAACGCACCAATAACACCCGAGAAAGGACTTTTGAATTTGCGTCAAGCGTTAGGGCTATACGCCAATATTCGACCCATCAAAGTAGTTGATGCGGTGATTGCTTTGTCTCCCATTAAAGAAGCGATCCTTCGGGGGACAGATTTTGTCATCGTTCGTGAGTTGACTGGCGGTATTTATTTTGGCGAAAAAGCAGAAAAACCTGAAGAAGCCTACGACATCAATCATTATCATCAAGCAGAGATTCGACGGATTTTGCGTAAAGCTTTTGAGATCGCCCGCACGCGGAAGAAGCGGGTTCTCTCTGTCGATAAAGCAAATGTGTTGGCGACTAGCCGACTTTGGCGCCGATTAGCGGAAGAAACGGCACAGGAATTCCCAGATTGTCAGTTGACTCATCAATATGTTGATTCCGCCGCTATGAAAATCATCCAAAATCCCAAAGACTTTGATGTAATCGTGACAGAAAATCTCTTTGGCGACATTTTAAGTGATGAAGCCTCGGTTTTGCCAGGGTCATTAGGGGTGCTGCCCAGCGCAAGTCATGGCGCAGAAGGGGTTTCTTTATATGAACCGATTCATGGCTCTGCACCTGATATCGCTGGGCAAAATTGCGCCAATCCGGTTTCCATGATTTTATCTGTCGTCATGATGCTAAGAGAGTCCTTTCAAGAGGAAGAGCTGGCGGATACCATCGAAAATGCTTGTTACGAGGTAATGAATGCGGGGATCTTGACCCGTGATCTAGGTGGTACAGCAACGACAACTGCCTTTACAGAAGCGGTTATTGCACAGTTAGGAGTGAGCAATTATGGGGAAAACGCTGTTTGATAAACTATGGGATCGGCATGTGATCACAGGAGAAGAAGGACAAGCGCAGTTGCTTTATGTCGATCTGCATATGATCCATGAAGTGACGACACCGCAAGCCTTCGAAGGATTACGGCAAGCGGGACGGACCGTCCGTTGTCCCGAAAAAACCTTCGCAACGATGGATCACAACGTGCCTACCAAAGATATTTTTACCATCACTGATCTGGTTGCAAAAAAGCAAATGGACACGTTACGTAAAAACTGTCGTGATTTTGGGATCGAATTGTGTGACAATGGCTCTGCCAACCAAGGAATCGTCCACATGGTTGGCCCAGAAGTTGGCTTGACCCAACCAGGGAAAACGATCGTTTGCGGGGATTCCCACACTGCTACCCATGGTGCTTTCGGTGCGATCGCGTTTGGGATCGGTACGAGTGAAGTGGAGCATGTCTTTGCGACACAGACGATTTGGCAGACAAAACCGAAACGCATGGGAGTTGAGATTACCGGTCACCTGCAGCCGGGAGTGTACGCCAAAGATATTATTTTGGCATTGATCGCGACCCATGGCACTGATTTTGGTGGTGGCTATGCCGTAGAATTCTTTGGCGAAACGATCCGCAACCTGACGATGGAAGAACGCATGACCATTTGCAATATGTCGATCGAAGGTGGGGCGAAAATGGGCTTGATCGCACCTGATGAAACGACCTTTGCTTATGTGAAGGATCGACGCTTTGCGCCGCAAGCGTTTGCCAGTGCGGTGTCTGATTGGCAAAGCCTTTATACCGATGAAGATGCTAACTATGATGCCCTGATCACCCTAGACGCAACAACCTTAGAACCCTATATCACTTGGGGAACCAATCCAGAAATGGGGGTACCAGTCAGCGAAGCGTTTCCTGAAGTGCGGGATCACAATGATCAGCAAGCCTATGAATATATGGCGCTGCAACCTGGACAGACAGCTGCTGATATCCCTATTGAATACATTTTTATTGGATCGTGTACCAATGGTCGGTTGTCTGATCTGCAAGAGGCAGCGGCGATTTTGAAAGGTCAAACCATCAAAGAAGGGGTCACTGGTATCATCGTTCCTGGTTCACGCCCTGTCCGTAAAGCAGCGGAAGCGATCGGTTTAGACAAAGTCTTTATTGACGCTGGTTTTGAATGGCGGGAGCCTGGCTGTTCCATGTGCTTAGGAATGAATCCTGATAAAGTACCAGAAGGCGTCCATTGTGCCTCCACATCAAACCGCAATTTTGTTGGACGGCAAGGGAAAAACGCGCGGACGCACCTGTGTAGTCCAGCGATGGCGGCAGCAGCTGCGATTCATGGGCGCTTTGTCGATGTACGAGAAGTGGTTGGAGGTGTTGGTTAATGGAAGCTTTTACTCAATTTGAAGGTACGACGCTGCCTTTGATGAATGACAATATCGATACCGATCAAATCCTACCGAAAAATTATTTGAAACGCGTTGAAAAAACGGGCTTTGGCGAATTTTTATTTGACGATTGGCGCTATTTGCCGCAACGCAAGCCTAATCCAGCATTTATCTTGAATGATCCAGCATATCAGACCGCTCAAGTCCTCGTCACTGGTGATAATTTTGGTTCTGGCTCTTCTCGAGAGCACGCGGCATGGGCGCTGTTGGATTACGGCTTTAAAGCCGTGATTGCTGGCAGCTTCGGTGATATTTTCTATATGAATGCCACCAAAAACGGGCTGCTGCCCATCGAGCTGCCATTGGATGTTCGCCAAAGGATCGCCTCGCTGTCTGCTTCTGAAAAAATCAGCATCGACTTGCCGAGGCAATGTGTGATCGTTGCTGGGGAGGAGCATTTCTTTGCAATCGATGCTACCTGGAAACACAAATTGATCCACGGTCTCGATGAGATCAGTATCACGTTGCAGGAAGAGGCGAAAATCACCGCCTATGAGCAGACGATTCCAGCGTATTGGCAGTAGGGCTAGGGGACTGGTCGTTATTCGTCGGCTGGTATTTGTGAGAGGATGTTTCTTAACCCTCGCCAATCGGCTTCGATTTGCGGAGTCAACGTTCGATTGTAAAAGATCGCAGCGGGATGATACATCGGCACGATCAAATATTCTTTTTCCGACCATTGATAGCCATCTTTTGTTGGATTGCTTTCTTGTATTTTGGAACGGATCACTTCGCCATGGTGATCTTTGATATAATAGGCGTTGCCTAATAATCGCTGCAGTCCGATATTGCCAACAGTTGCAATGACGGGCGGATCTACAACGGACAACTCGTAGTCAAGCAGCGGTGCGTGTAGCAAGACTTCTTTTTTGGTAGGTGTCCGATTGGGATGGACGATCTCATGGGCACCGCTGCGCTTGTTGATCCGTTCTTTGACGGAGTATGGGCGACTGCGAACAGCGCTGGTGATGTAGACATCCTCACGGATCAAACCGGCTAAAGCCAACGATTTCATCAATTCTTTTCCTGCTTGTCCGCTAAAAGGAATAAAATTCTCGATTTCGGTTCGTCCAGGGGCTTCCCCAACGATCATCAATTTGGGCTGCAGCGGTCCTTGACCGGGAACAAATCCTTCCAACGGATAACTGCGGGACGCCTGTTGAACGGCAGTGGCTAATTCTTTGGGGTATTGCATGAAAACTCCTCCAATTCTGTTTCACTTGTGCTCTTTCTTCTATAGTAATAGAAAATAAAAAATGCACAAAAGGAAATGACTAGTAGCAAAAGAATTCTGTCTTTTCCTTAATTAGTGATTGACTTTAGGAAAACATTTTGATAAAGTTAATCTGTTGTAATTGTGGACTCCACAGCTACAACCGCACAGAACAAGTAGTAAGTACGAAAGTCACTTGGGATGGCGAGTCTAAGTATATTATAAGGAGGTGCTGTAGAGCATGTACGCAATTATCAAAACTGGTGGGAAACAAGTAAAAGTTGAAGTGGGTCAAGCAATCTACGTTGAAAAATTAGACGTTGAAGCTGGACAAAAGGTTACTTTTGATGAAGTTATCTTAGTAGGTGGCGAATCAACAAAAGTGGGTGCCCCAATCGTTGCAGGAGCAACTGTTGAAGGGATTGTTGAAAAACACGGCAAACAAAAGAAAGTCGTAACTTTCAAATACAAACCTAAAAAACATTCACACCGTAAACAAGGTCACCGTCAACCTTACACAAAAGTTGTTATTGACGCGATCAACGCTTAATTCTTACGAAAAGCAGGGTAACGAATATGATCAAAGGGACATTCAAACGAAATGACTCTGGTCGGATTGTTTCTTTTGAACTAGCTGGACACGCACAAGCAGGAGAATACGGCAAAGACATCGTCTGTGCTGCAGCATCCGCTTTAGCGATCAGTGCAGTCAATGGGATCGATGCTTTGGCTGGCGTTGCGCCAAAAGTTGAAGCAGATAACGAAAATGGTGGGTACTTATTAGTCACACTGCCTTCTCGTTTGACCCAAGAGCAGTCGAATATCGCACAAATTCTTTTAGAAAATTTGTTGATCGGCTTGCAATCAGTTCAAGAAGAGTACAACGATTATATCCAAATCAAAACTACTAAAGAAAACTAGGAGGTGCATCTCATGTTGATGAAAATGAATTTGCAATTCTTCGCTCACAAAAAAGGTGGGGGTTCTACTTCTAACGGACGTGACTCTCAATCAAAACGTTTAGGTGCGAAACGTGCTGACGGTCAAACCGTTTCAGGCGGATCAATCCTTTATCGCCAACGCGGTACTAAAATTTACCCAGGGGTAAACGTAGGTATCGGTGGAGATGATACATTGTTTGCAAAAGTTGACGGCGTTGTTCGTTTCGAACGTAAAGGTCGCGACAAAAAACAAGTATCTGTTTATCCAGTAGCGCAAGAAGCATAAGAAAATGACATCCAGATTACGTAAAAGTAACCTGGGTGTTTTTTTATACACCAATGAAACCGTTTTAACGAAATAGTTATTTGTAATGGCTTAGATAAGGAGAGAAGCAATGATTCAATTAAAAGAAATCACGAAGGAAAACTATCGTGCGTGCATGAATTTGAAGACAACGAAGGAGCAAGAAGACTTTGTTGCGCCCAATTGGTACTCAATGTTAGAGGCGATCTATGAGGAACCTCGTCAGGCATTTGCCCTATACAATGGTGAGGAAATGGTCGGCTTTATCCTATTTAGTTTTTACGAGGCGGATGAGGATTATCCAAAAGCTTCGTGGTGGATCGAGCGGTTTATGATCGCAGAAAAATTCCAAAATCAAGGGTTAGGCACTCAGGCGTTTCTTGCTGGGTTAGATTGGTTCAAAACCCATATCCAAGCGCAAGAATTAAGGATCTCCGCTGTGGATGGCAACGAGATCGCAACGAAGCTTTACGAACGCAATGGCTTTGTTTTGACGGGTGAAATGATTGAGAACGAGCATGTACTCTTGTTGCAGCTGCCAACGGATCAAGGGTAAATGACTTTTTTTACAGTAAGAGAATGAGGTCAAAAGCAGAGGTTCTTAAGGGAATCCTCTGTTTTTTTTTGTGTTGTTTCGTTAAAAAAAGTGTGCGGTCATCTTCTGGTTAGACGTTTCAAGAAATTTTGTGCACTTGGGGTAAGAATTACGAGTATGTCCATGCTTTGTTGTTCACAAAGTTCCTTTTGCTGTTAACAGAATCTTTACACGTTGACAACACAAACCTTATATTCATTTGATACTCTGAGGAAGTAGAACAAATGGAAAGAAACTTTCGAAAAACGTTGATTATTGAGAATGTGCTCACGAATGATCCCGGTCAAAACACGAACATTATCAAAAAAGAAAACGTTCGTAATTCGAAAAAGATTGTTTTTAATTCGTTGGTTTTTTATAATCAAAAAGGAAAGTTCGGAATTCCATGAGTTCGATTTTTTTAATGAAAAGGAGAAAAAGTGATGAAAGTTTGGAAGAAAACGGCAATGTTTGGTTTAGGTTTGGTGGCAGCAGTTACGCTGGCGGCATGTGGCTCAGGTGGAGCAAGTACTGACTCGGCGGCTGAGGACGCAGGATATGTACCAGAAAAGTTGACCGTTCAATTTGTCCCATCACAAGCAGCAGAAACATTAGAAGCAAAAGCAAAACCACTTGAGCAATTGTTAAGTGATGAATTGGGGATTCCAGTTACAGTGAGTGTTTCCACTGACTACAATACAATCGTCGAAGCAATGGCTTCGAAACAAGTAGATGTCGGCTTTTTACCGCCGAATGCCTATGTTTTAGCAAATGAGCAAAGCAATGTAAAGGTGTTATTACAAGCACAGCGTTATGGCATCAAGCAGCCTGGTGGCGAATCAACGGATGAATTGGTTGATAGCTATCGTTCAATGATCGTCGTAAAAAGCGGCAGCGACATCAAAGAGTTGGAAGATTTAAAAGGCAAAACGATTGCCACGCAAGATGTTACTTCTTCTGCCGGTTATGTTTGGCCAGTAGCAGAAATGAAAAAAGCAGGCATCGATATCAATACGGATGTGACGACTGTTCAAGTCAAAGGCCATGACCAAGCGGTCTTATCTGTCTTGAATGGCGACGTTGATGCGGCGTTCGTTTTTGAAGATGCCCGTAACACGGTCAAAAATGATTACCCTGAAATCATGGATGAGGTAGAACCAATGTACTTTACCGAACCGATTCCGAACGATACGATCAGTGTTCGCAGCGATATGAGTGAAGAGTGGGACAAAAAAATCCAAGATGCCTTTATCGCGATCGGAAAAGATGAAGAAGGAAAACAAATCATCTCTGATATTTACTCTCATGAAGGATACGTTGTTTCACAAGACAGCAATTTCGACATTGTAAGAGAGTATGCGGAACAAGTCGGACAATAAATAATAGATGAATAGATCGGGAGGGTACCGGTAGTTGAGGTACCCTTTTCGAATGGACAGCAATTTTTACCTAATGGAAAGAAAGTAGGAGAATCATGGCTCTAGAGAACGAAACGATTATTTCATTTCAGAATGTGACCAAGCAATACCCAAATGGGGTGTTGGGGTTGAAGGACTTGAACATCGATATCAAAAAAGGGGAATTTGTCATCGTAGTGGGCTTATCCGGTGCAGGTAAATCGACGATGCTGCGCTCCATCAATCGACTGCACGAGATCACGAGTGGCGAGATTTTAATCGATAACAAGTCGATCACAAAAGCAAAAGGAAGAGAGCTGCGCTTGATTCGTCGAGACATTGGCATGATTTTCCAAAGCTTCAATTTGGTGAAACGTTCGAGTGTCTTGCGAAACGTATTAACGGGGCGTGTGGCTTATCATCCCACGATCAAAATGCTGCTGGGTCTGTTTCCGCAAGCGGACAAAGAGTTGGCGTATCAATCACTGCAGCGGGTCAATTTAGCAGAAAAAGTCTATACCCGAGCCGATGAATTGTCTGGCGGTCAGCAGCAGCGGGTTTCGATTGCCCGGGCGTTGACGCAAGAGCCGAAGATTATTTTAGCGGATGAACCAGTTGCTTCATTGGATCCGTTAACCACTGAAAAAGTCATGAATGACTTAAAACGGATCAATCAAGATCTCGGGATCACCATCGTTGTCAATTTACATTCTGTCCAATTGGCAAGAGAATACGGCACGCGGATCATCGGGTTGCGAGACGGAGGCTTGGTTTTTGATGGGCCTGTCAGTGAAGCGACCGATCAGCGATTGAAACAGATTTATGGCAGCGAGATCATGGAAGAGCAGGAAGGGGCGGGACAATGACGACAAATACGTTGCCGAAACGCAGCGGACTATGGAAAAATGTTCTTTGGCTCGTCATTTTTTTAGTGATATTGTTCGTTAGCGGCTTTATTTCAGGTGTTGATTTGGCACGGTTCTTTAGCAATAGCAGTCAAATGAATGTCATCTTACAAAAGATGGCTCATCCTGATTGGGCATATGCCAAAATCATTGTTGAGCCGATTTTGCAAACCATCCAAATGGCGATCATCGGCACAACCTTTGGTGCACTGGCGGCCTTTCCGTTTTCACTTTTAGCAGCACGAAATATCATGACGAATCATTGGATCAGCGGTTGTTTCCGTTTTGTTTTGAATATCATTCGGACGGTACCTGATTTGATGCTGGCGGCTCTATTTGTTGCCATTGTCGGAATTGGTCCCGTTGCAGGGGTGATCTCCATCTCTGTGTTTTCTTTTGGGATGATCACCAAATTGTTTTATGAATCGATTGAAACGATTGATGAAGGTCCGATCGAAGCGATCACGGCTTCTGGAGGATCGAAGTTTGATATCATCCGCTATGCAGTCGTACCGCAAGTCATGAGTCATTTTCTTAGTTACTTGCTTTATGCCTTTGAGATCAATGTGCGGGCATCGACGATTCTTGGGTATATCGGCGCAGGCGGAATCGGTGTTTTCTTACAACGATCTTTAAGCCAATTTCGATATGACCAGACGTCGATTATCGTCTTAGTGATTTTTGCAGTTGTTTTGGTGATTGATACCATTAGTAATAGATTAAGGGAGCGATTATTATGATGTTGCCAGCAGAACCGAAAAAGAAAAAAATACGGAATTGGCTGATCGCAGTAGTCGTTATCCTCCTTTATATCTGGGCTTTTGCAGGCGTGCCTTTTGCTGGTGTTAAAGAAAATGTCGGTCAAATTGTCGGCTCGATCTTTTATGGCCTGATTCATCCTGATTGGGGCTATGTTTATACCGGTGATGGCGAAGATTTGATCAGTCTGATGATCGAAACCGTCGCGATTGCCTTTGTTGGGACCTTTTTGTCATCGATTTTAAGTATTCCTTTTGCCTTTTGGGCGGCGCGCAGCAAAAACAGCCCTCGCTGGTTATCGGGATTTGGGAAAATCGTGCTGACGGCGATTCGAACGTTTCCAGAAATCGTCTTAGCCATCATGTTTATCAAAACGGTAGGTCCGGGCTCCTTTGCTGGCGTCTTGGCGGTCAGTGTCCATTCCATTGGGATGCTGGCAAAGCTTTACAGCGAAGCAATCGAAAACATGGACCATGGTCCCTCGGAATCCGTCATTAGTGCGGGAGGAAGTCGCTGGGATGTATTAGGTTTTGCAACATTGCCGCAACTAATACCAGAGTTTCTTTCTTTTACCTTGTATCGATTTGAACTGGCTGTCCGTTCAGCTTCGATCTTAGGGATCGTAGGGGCAGGTGGGATCGGTACACCAATGATCTTTGCCATCAATGCGCGTTCATGGAGCCGTGTAGGGATCATTTTATTAGGGATCGTGGTGACGGTCACGATCATTGATTTTATTTCTGGGCGTTTGCGTAAACGATTGGTTTAATAAAATGAAGTGAGTACTCGAAAAAACACAGTCTGATTAGGCTGTGTTTTTTGTAGGAGATAGGCGGAGGTCGTTTAAGACAGGTTTCGTGAAACTTGTTATACTGGATTCATAGAAAATGAACCCAAACAAGGAGGCTGTTTTATGAAAGCATTATTGATCGTCAATCCAAGCTCTGGTGGGGAACAGGCCCAAGAATATGAGCAGCTGGCAGAAGAAAAGTTGCGGGAAGCTTTTTCAGAAGTCGTGGTCAAACATACCGAAAAAGAAGGAGATGCCACACGTTTTGCCTCTGAAGCGGTAGCAGAATTTGACAGTGTCTTTGCAATGGGCGGTGATGGTACCGTCAATGAAGCGGTCAATGGCTTAGCCCCTCATGACAAACGACCAAATTTTGGTTTCTTCCCGCTGGGAACAGTAAATGATTTAGCCAGAGCATTAGCGATTCCACTAGATCCTAAGGAAGCCATCGAATCATTTGCAGTGGATCACACCCGAAAAATCGATATTGGTCAGGTCAATCAAGACTATTTTACCAATGTGGTGGCGATCGGTATGATTCCAGCAGCGATCAACAACGTAGAGGTCGAAGAAAAAACCAAGCTGGGAAAAATGGCCTATTTTGTTTCTGGTCTGCGGGAAGTGCGGAAAAATGAAAGTCATCCGTTTGAAGTGACCGCCGAAAATAATGGCGAAAAAACGACGATCGCTGTGGAAAGCAGTACGATGATCGTTGGGTCATCCAATACGATCGGCGGTTTCGAATCTCTTTTGCCTAAAGCGAGTACCGATGACGGCAAATTGCATCTGATCTACTTGAAGGATACGAATCTTTGGGAGACCGTCAAAAGTGTCCCAGAGCTTCTCAAAGGGGTGACAGAATCAAATGATGTGCTTGGCTATCAAACCTTTGATAAAGCTGCGATTCGTTTGACGGATGGGGCAACGATCGAAACAAATGTCGATGGTGATCCAGGACCTGAATTGCCAATCACAGTAGCGGTACTGCCGCAGCATCTTACCGTGTATTGCGGAGCTGAAAAAGCCCGCTAAATCATTTATCACTAGGAAACGATCCGTCAAAAGCGGATTGTTTTTTTTGTTCAGAAAGAGTATACTGGGAAAAAATTTACTGAAAGAAGGGATTCTATGACGATACGTTCTGCCACGATTGCAGATGCCCAAGCCTTGACAGCAATCTATGCTTATTATGTAGAAAATACACCGATTACCTTTGAAACGGAGGTGCCATCGGTTCAAGAATTCGCGGAACGAATCGCCAAGACCTTGAAACGCTACCCGTATCTCGTTGCGGAAGAGGCTGGTGAAATCGTCGGTTATGCCTATGCGTCAGCCTATAAAGAACGGGCTGCGTACGATTGGACCGTTGAAGTAACCGTTTATTTAGCGCCGGATGCCAAGGCAAAAGGGCTCGGCACCGCTCTTTATCAAGCGCTTGAAGAAAAATTAAAAGCGCAAAACGTGGTCAATCTGACTGCCTGCATTACAGGAGGCAATCAACAAAGCGAGGCTTTTCATGAGAAACTTGGGTATCGGAAAGTTGCTGATTTTGCGCAGGTCGGCTATAAGTTCAATCAATGGCACGATGTGATTTGGATGCAAAAAGAACTGCAATGGTTTCCTGAGAAGGTACCAGCGTTCATTCCCAATGAAAAAGCCTAACGCATCCTGACTTTTGAATATCTTTTTTTGGCAAAATGCTTTATGCTGAGAGTAGCATGTGATAGGACGTTCTATTGCTCTTTCGAACAAAGTATTTTGCTTTTTCTGTACGGAAAAAAAGTTGCTTTTTTATAGAAAAATGAGTAAAGTATTCAAGTGGAAAAAACAAGGAGGCGAAGCTGTTGGGCAAGCGAATCGAACGGATTTATCAATATATCGTCGAAAATACGATGAGCGGCTTAGGGGAAAAGAAAGGGTTGTCTACTTCAGAAGTTGCCGATCATTTAGCCATTCAGCGCAGTAATGCCAGTAAGGATTTAAATAAGCTTGTCAAAGAAGGGCGCGTCGAAAAAAGCGACTCGCGGCCTGTTCGCTACTGGGTGGCAGGGGTCGATCCCAGCAGTAGGGAAAAGTATGTGCCAAGCTACAAAGAAAGTCGCCCGCAAAGAGAAAAAGCCTTCCCTCAACGGGTACAAGGAAAACCCTCTGACCGAGATATTTTTGCGACGATCATCGGTGCCAACGGAAGTATGAAAAATGCCGTTGAGCAGGCGAAAGCAGCCATCTTGTATCCGCCAAAAGGGCTAAACTGCTTGATCACAGGGCCTACTGGTTCTGGGAAAACCTACTTTGCCCATGCAATGTTCCAGTTTGCCAAAAGCAATCAAGTAATTGCCGATGACAAAGAATTGATCGTCTTTAACTGTGCCGACTATGCAAATAACCCAGAGCTTTTGATGAGCCATTTGTTTGGTTATGTACGGGGGGCCTTTACGGGTGCCGATCAAGAGAAGATCGGTATTATTGATCAAGCGGATGAGAGTATGTTGTTTCTCGATGAGATCCATCGATTACCGCCAGAAGGGCAAGAAATGATTTTTTACTTTATGGACCATGGAACGTTTAGTCGTTTAGGGGAAACGGGCAAAAATCATCAAGCGAATGTCCGAATCGTTGGAGCCACTACCGAAGACCCCAACTCAACGTTATTAGATACCTTTACCCGACGCATTCCTATCAATATTCAACTGCCCTTCTTTGAGAAACGACCCGCATCAGAAAAAGTCGATCTCGTTCGGGTGTTAGTCGGGCAAGAGGCGTCCCGTATTCAGCGGACGATCACCTTGACAGAAGATGTAGTCAAAGCGTTGATCGGCAGTGTCAGTTTTGGGAATATCGGTCAATTGAAATCCAATGTCCAGCTCGTCTGTGCTCGGGGCTTTTTGAATCATATGCAACAAGATGAGATTGAGATCGATTTGGTCGATTTGCCAGAAGGAATTCGTTCGGGATTGATCGTTTTGGGGAATCGCCGCAATGAGCTGGCGGAGCTTTCTAAAATCCTTGAACCGAAGATCAGCATTCAACCGAATCAAAACTTAAACAATATTCAATCAGATTCCTATGAATTGCCTTACAATCTCTACGACATCATCGGGGATAAAGCAGCCTTATTAAAAGCAGATGGTTTGGATCAAGAAGCAATCAATCATTTTATTTCAACCGATATCAATGTTCATTTGAAATCTTTTTATAAAGATCACGGCTTCTCTTTTAATTCTGTTAATAAACTAAGTGAGTTTGTCGATCAGAAAGTGATCAGTGTAACAAATCAAATTTATGAGATGGTTCGGAAACGGTTAAATTACGATTTCCAGCAAAACTTTATTTACGCGATGAGTTTGCATATCAGTTCTTTTTTGAAAAAGATCCATTTGGGAGAAGAACGGCAAACCAACGACAACATTCGTCAAATGGTGGCGGATTACCCCCAAGAGTTCGAAGTTGCCAAAGAAGTCCGCGACTTCATCGGCGACAGCTTTCACGTGGCGATTCCTGAAAGTGAATCCTATTACTTGGCAGTTCTATTGGTTTCACTGCGTACGACACATTCCTCTGGGAAAATTGGTGTCGTTGTGGCAGCTCACGGCAACAGTACGGCTAGTAGTATGGTACAAGTAGTCAAGCAGCTGTTGGAAGTCGATCAAGTGACAGCGGTGGACATGCCATTAGATATGCCACCGGCTGTGGCGTTGAAAAAAATCGTGGATAGTGTACGAGCAGTCAATGACGGCAGTGGGGTGATCCTCTTAGTCGATATGGGGTCCTTAGCGACCTTTAATAATGAAATCCAGCGAGAAACGGGTGTGGCTGTTCGAACAGTCGATATGGTGACTACCTCCATCGTCCTCGAGACGGTCCGTAAAGCATCAGTGATCGGCACGGACCTCGATCAGCTCTATGATTCATTACGGAAGTTCCGCGGATACGGAGCGGTCACTGTGGAAGAACCAGTGTCACAAAACCACCACCCTAAAGCGATTCTAGCGGTCTGCGCTTCGGGAAAAGGGACAGCGCAGCGCATCAAAGAATTGATCCAAAGCTCATTGTCAAAACGCCAAAATCAAAATGTTGACGTAGTGACCTTATCGGTGGCGGATCTGAGAACGGACTTGGATCAGATTCAACAGCGCTACCGGCTGATTGCCGCAACGGGGATCATTGATCCGCATATCGATGCACCGTTTATTTCATTAGAACGTTTTATCGACCAAGATGTTGATCTTTTGTTGGATGATATCTTATTGGAAAACGATTTGAGTTTTGAAGATGAAGTGCAGCTAGATGATCGGCAGGCAAAGGAAATCTGTGTTCGGTATTTAGAGGAAAACTTTACCTATATCAATGCGAAAAAAGTGGTAGAGCCGTTGTGGAAATTTGGCGAAGAGATCATTCACGATTTGGATTTGGTAGGGGCGCAGCAAGGCTTTCAGATCAATTTTGTGATGCATGGCGCAGGTATGCTGGAGCGGATCTTATTGCGTCAACCATTGACTGTTTCTGAAATTGATTTAGCAGCAATGGAGGAGAATCCTCTTTACGGCCAATTGCATGTGCATGTCCAATCATTTTCGCGCTTGATGAATATCGAAGTGCCGAAGACAGAAGAGTATTACCTGCTGGAGTTGATCAAAAACCATCACGAAAAAGAAATGTATTTTTAAATCCTGCAAATAATACAGATACACTAAAAAAGATACAGTATTTTTTAGTGTATCTTTTTTAGTGTATTGTCCGAATGCTGATTCTTAAGGTTTTTTCAAGAATAGTGTATCGAAAAAACTTGGCACGCTTCTTGCTTCTATATAAGTGGATACAGGAGGTGATTGAAAAAAGAACAGATCCTCAATATGAAAAGCGGATCGATGGATGTAGGAGGCTTGCACAATGGGAATGGATATACGTCTTGCCCGAATCGACGATCGGTTGATTCATGGTCAGGTCGCCACAGCTTGGTCGAAAATGACTGGTATCAATCGAATCATCGTGGTCAGTGATGAGGTCGCAAATGACCAATTACGGAAGTTTCTCTTGAAAGAAGCTGCTCCACCAGGAATCAAATCCAATGTGGTGACAGTAGCAAAAATGCTTGAGGTGGCGCATAACACATTATTTAATACGCAAAAAGTCATGTTATTATTTACCAACCCTCAAGATGTCGTGACTCTGGTCAAAGGAGGCATTGACATTCGTTCCGTCAATATCGGCGGCATGAGCTTTTCAATGGGAAAACGGATGATCACTAATTTCGTGTCAGTCAATGATCAAGATCTTGCTTCGCTGCTTTATTTGCAAAATCAAGGCATAGAAGTAGAGATACGGAAAGTTCCAGCTGATCGTAAAATCTTTTTGAAGGATATTTTGGAAAAAGAAGGTAGTCACCCTTAATTTTTTCGATGTTGTTTTTTCTTTCGTATTCGTGTCACATTTTTCAATTTTGATATAGGAGGTAAAAAGATGGTAGGAATTATCCTAGCAAGTCATGGAGAATTTGCTAACGGCATTTTGCAATCTGGTTCAATGATCTTCGGCGAACAAGAAAATGTTAAAGCTGTTACATTGATGCCAAGTGAAGGTCCAGATGACATCAAGGCAAAAATGCAAGAAGCAATTGCTACATTTGACGATCAAGAAGAAGTATTATTCTTAGTTGATCTTTGGGGTGGTACTCCTTTCAACCAAGCAAACAGCTTGTTTGAAGATCACAAAGACAAATGGGCAATCGTTGCTGGTATGAATTTACCAATGGTGATCGAAGCCTATGCTTCACGTTTTTCAATGAACACTGCGCATGAAATCGCTGCGCACATCGTTGAAACAGCTAAAGAAGGGGTTAAGGTCAAACCAGAAGAGCTTGAACCAGAAGAAGCGACAGCACCAAAAGCTGTGCAAGACGATCAACCTAAAGGATCACTTCCTCCGGGAACTGTTCTAGGCGATGGCAAGATCAAAATCGTGCTTGCGCGTGTGGATTCTCGTTTGCTACATGGTCAAGTCGCTACAGCTTGGACAAAATCAGTTAATCCATCTCGGATCATCGTTGTTTCTGATGCAGTGGCAAAAGATGATTTGCGTAAAAAACTGATCGAACAAGCAGCTCCTCCAGGAGTAAAAGCGAACGTCATTCCAGTGGATAAAATGATCGAAGTTTCTAAAGACCCTCGTTTCGGGAATACGAAAGCTTTACTATTATTTGAAAACCCACAAGATGTGTTGCGTGCAGTTGAAGGCGGCGTTGACATCACTGAAGTGAACGTTGGTTCAATGGCTCACTCTGTTGGGAAAGTTGTTGTAAGTAAAGTATTGTCGATGGGTACGGACGATGTGAAGACATTTGAAGATCTAAAAGGACGCGGCATCAAATTTGATGTACGTAAAGTGCCAAATGACTCTCGAGACAACATGGACGAAATCTTACGCAAAGCCAAAAATGAATTGGCGAATAAATAGAAACGTATTCAACTAAATAGGAGGTCTATCATGACTATTATATCTATGGTATTAGTAGTACTCGTTGCCTTTTTAGCTGGTATGGAAGGAATCTTGGATGAATTCCAATTCCATCAACCGCTAGTCGCGTGTACTTTGATCGGTTTAGTGACCGGTAATTTGGAAGCATGTATCATTTTGGGCGGATCATTACAAATGATCGCACTTGGATGGGCAAATATCGGTGCCGCTGTTGCACCTGATGCTGCATTGGCGTCTGTTGCATCTGCAATTATTTTAGTTTTAGGTGGACAAGGAACTGCTGGTGTTGACACAGCGATTGCCGTTGCGATCCCTCTAGCTGTTGCTGGTTTGTTCTTGACAATGATCGTTCGTACATTGGCTGTGCCAATCGTTCACTTTATGGATGCTGCTGCTGAAGAAGGCAACATTCGTAAAATCGAAATGTGGCATGTGATCGCTGTATGTATGCAAGGGGTTCGTATTGCGATTCCTGCAGCTGCATTGTTGGCAATTCCTGCTGCAACTGTTCAAAACTTCTTAGAATCAATGCCTGCATGGTTAACTGATGGTATGGCTATCGGTGGTGGTATGGTTGTTGCCGTTGGTTATGCAATGGTTATCAACATGATGGCAACTCGTGAAGTATGGCCATTCTTCATTATCGGTTTCGTTATCGCAGCTATTTCTCAATTGACATTGATCGCTATCGGTGCTTTGGCAGTAGCAATCGCATTGATCTACTTGAACCTAACTAAAATGGGCGGATCATCAAATGGAGGCGGCGGCAGCAACACTGGCGACCCTCTAGGCGATATCTTGAATGACTATTAGAATCGAAGGAGGAGAAAAAAATGGCAGAAAAAATTCAATTAAATAAAAAAGATCGTTTAGCCGTAGCATGGCGCTCTACCTTCATTCAAGGTTCATGGAACTATGAACGTATGCAAAATGGTGGTTGGGCATTCTCAATGATTCCAGCAATCAAAAAATTATACAAAACAAAAGAAGACCGTGCCGCTGCATTGAAGCGTCACTTAGAATTCTTTAACACTCACCCATATATCGCATCGCCAATCTTAGGGGTAACATTAGCCTTAGAAGAAGAACGTGCCAATGGCGCGCCTGTCGATGACGTAGCGATCCAAGGGGTAAAAGTTGGGATGATGGGTCCTTTAGCCGGTGTCGGTGACCCTGTGTTCTGGTTTACTGTACGTCCGATGTTAGGTGCTCTAGGTGCTTCTCTTGCTTTAGCTGGAAACATCTTAGGTCCAATCATCTTCTTCGTTGCATGGAACATCATCCGTTGGGCATTTATGTGGTACACACAAGAATTCGGCTATCGTGCTGGTTCAAAAATCACTGATGACCTTTCAGGCGGATTGTTGCAAGATGTAACAAAAGGTGCTTCAATTTTAGGGATGTTCGTATTAGGGTCACTCGTTCAGCGTTGGGTATCGATCTCATTTGCGCCAGTTGTCTCAAGCGTACCGCTTGATGAAGGTGCTTATGTCGATTGGGCGAACTTGCCTTCTGGCTCTGCTGGTTTGCAACAAGCCTTCCAACAAGTTGCTGAAGGCCGTGCGTTGACTGATACAAAAGTAACAACATTGCAAAACAACTTGGATCAATTGATTCCTGGTCTAGCTGCACTATTGCTTACTTTATTATGTATGTGGTTATTGAAGAAAAAAGTTTCTCCAATCATCATTATTATCGGTCTATTCTTAGTCGGTATCGGTGGACACTTGATCGGATTGTTATAATCTTTTCAATGAAAGGTGCTTGGGGCAACCCAAGTACCTTTTTATTTATTCGCCAAACCTGCTGCAAACACGTATAATA
Organism: Candidatus Enterococcus avicola; assembly: GCF_047470845.1. Classification (NCBI taxonomy): domain Bacteria; kingdom Bacillati; phylum Bacillota; class Bacilli; order Lactobacillales; family Enterococcaceae; genus Enterococcus; species Candidatus Enterococcus avicola. The sequence goes on from NZ_JBLGTY010000003.1 coordinate 41,625, forward strand.
AGATAATAAGACGATATAGAATGGAGTAAGCGCAAATGGTACAATCTCTTAATACAAAAGTGGATTTGACGATCGATGCTACGTCTTTTTTAGGGATCAATGAGTACGGCAAAATCATGATCGGCGATAAAGCCTTTGAGTTTTACAATGACCGTGACAAACGTAAGTTTATTCAGATCCCATGGGAAGATGTCGACTATGTGATCGCTTCGGTCATGTTCAAAGGCCGTTGGATACCACGCTATGCGATCCGCACCAAAAAGAATGGCACGTATACCTTCTCCTCAAAAGAACCAAAAAAAGTTTTGCGAGCGATTCGTGAATACGTCGATCCAGACCATATGGTGCATTCATTAGGCTTTTTTGATGTATTGAAACGAGCCTTCACTCGCAGAAAATAACAAGAGAGCATATATTTTTCCAATTGATTCTCAATATGGTACCCTTTTTATAAGAAAGTTTAGGAGGGGTTAGTATGCACTTTTTATGGACATTGATCGTAGGAGCGGTCATCGGTTCAATCGGTGGTGCCATTGCAGGCGAAAAACGCGGTTGTATTTTTGATATCGTTGCAGGACTTGTAGGCGCATCGATTGGTCAAGGCCTTTTTGGCACTTGGGGACCGCAAGTAGCAGGAATGGCCATCGTGCCAGCGATTATCGGTGCGGTCATTTTCGTGGCAGTCGTATCGTTCTTTTTGGGACGTAAAAGATAATTATCAAAAAAGCAATTCATTGATTGAATTGCTTTTTTTTGTGCACGGAAGCCATCATTTAGAAGAGAACAACGAAAGATCACACGCAATCTTTTTAAAGTACTCTATCGTTTATTCATATTGCTTGATTTTTTAGAAAACTTTTCGCTTGCTTTCCGCTTTTTCTGGAAGTTTGTTATAATACTATCGTATAGAACAAGAAAGTAGGGAACGATACATGTTAAGAGTTGAAAAATTACGTGAAGCAATGAGAAAAGATTCGATTGATGGGTTCTTGATCACCAGCCCATACAATTTGCGTTACTTGACAAACTTTACTGGGACAACTGGTTTAGCAGTCATTACGTTGGACAAAGCTTTTTTTGTAACAGATTTCCGATATACAGAGCAAGCAGCTGCCCAAGCTCAAGGTTTTGAGATCGTAAAAAATAGCGGACCGATTTTCGATGAAGTTGCAACCATCTGCCAAAAGGAAGAAATCAATGTCTTAGCTTTTGAAGAAAGTTTCGTCAGCTTTGCCGAATACTCCGTCTTAGAAGACTTGATCGAGGAATCATCCCTTGCCCCTGTATCGGGGATGATCGAGGCTTTGCGGGAAGTCAAAGATGAGGAAGAGATCGCATTGATCCAACAAGCCTGCCATATCGCTGATCAAGGATTCGAACATATTTTGAAAATGGTCCGCCCAGGAATGACAGAAATCGAAGTGGCGAATCAGTTAGATTTCTTTATGCGTTCATTAGGTGCCACAAGCGTATCTTTTGAAACGATCGTTGCTAGTGGGCTGCGTTCAGCAATGCCCCATGGGGTTGCCAGTGAAAAAGTGATCGAACAAGGCGATCTGATCACGTTAGACTTTGGCTGTTACTATCAAGGCTATGTGTCTGATATGACTAGAACCTTTGCAGTAGGAGATCCTGGCGATAAATTGAAGGAAATCTATCAAATCGTACTTGAAGCGCAAGAAAAAGTCTTGGCCGCAGCAAAACCTGGAATGACCGGAATTGAACTAGATGCGATCGCTCGGGATCACATTGCTTCCTTTGGCTACGGAGATGCCTTTGGTCATTCAACAGGCCATGGGATTGGTTTAGAGATCCACGAAGGACCAAATGTATCCTTCCGCGCTGATAAAGCATTTGTTGTCGGAAACGTCATTACAGATGAACCAGGAATCTATCTTCCAGGAATTGGCGGCGTTCGTATCGAAGATGATCTTTTGATCACCGAAACTGGTAATAAAGTGTTGACACATTCACCGAAAGAATTGATCATTCTCTGATTCATCGACCTTGTTTTTCAGAAAATTCATTGAGAATAGTGGGTTATTATAGATTCTCAGTGCAGAAAATGATAAACTTAGAGCGAGAAGAAACACTGTGCCATGGATGTTATTGATTGAATCAAGCGTTGGTTTGCTTCAAACGGAAAAAACGAGCGGTTTTTTTACAAACAATACGGTACAGCTGTTTAGAATGGAGGCAAAAACGTATGAATGAAGATAAAAACCTTGTATTAAATGCAAGTCCTGAATTAGGCGAGATCGTCATCGCGCCAGAAGTGATCGAGATCATTATTGGGATCGCTGCTTCTAAAGTGGAAGGTGTCTATGGGATGCGAGGAACACTGGCAAACAGTGTCACTGAATTATTAGGTCGCGCAGCTCATGGCAAAGGGGTCTACTTAACGATCGATGAAACAGGGATCAAAGTGGACATCTATTGCTATATCACTTATGGGATGTCAGTGCCTAAAGTGGCAATGGAGATCCAAGAACGGGTCAAACAGCAAGTCTTATTTATGACAGATGTACAACTGGCTGAAGTAAATGTTCATGTTGTGGCAGTCGTGCCAGAAAAAGTAGATTTACCAGACATCGAAGAATTATTTGGAAACGATGAGGAAGAAAATGAGTAAAGAATTATCACGGCATGAAATACGGAAAATGGCGTTACAAGCTTTATTTCCACTAGACTTTAATAAAGATTTAACGAAACAAGATGCCATCATGCATGCCATCGAGTTGGAACACCATGAATTGATCGATGAAGAACAAGAGCATTTTGTGCCTGTTTATTTAGATCAATTAGTGGCAGGTGTCTGTCATTACAAAGAAGCCTTGGATGAAGTCATTCAAAATCATTTAAAAGCTGGTTGGAAAATCCAGCGTTTATCAAAAATGGACGTGACGATTTTACGAATTGCTTTGTATGAAATGATCTATGTGGATAATGTGCCGAATCGTGTGGCTTTGAATGAAGCGATCGAATTAGCGAAAACCTTTAGTGACGATCAGTCCAGAAAGTTTGTCAACGGTATTTTATCGACAGTCAATCAAGAGCTAGAAACAAAAACCAACCAAGTAAGTGAGTAATTTTCAGCCCTAACACGATCGATCAAAAGAGATCAGCTTTTTTTCGATCGAGTCAGAAACCGAACGATTTATGAGCAACCGCCTTGTTTTGACGGTCCTGCTTGAGCGTTCGGTTTTTTTGCACGCACTTTGTCGGTTTACCCTCGTTTTTTCCGAAAAAAGGGAGCCTTAGACGGTGTTTTTCTTTTCAGAAAATGCTATGATAGAAAACATGAAGAAGCATATCGACAAACGATTGGTGCGTTTCTTTTTACAAAATAAGTCAGTATAATCAGGTTGGAGGAGTTGTCAGAATGGGTACATTGATCAATGGAAAAGAATTGGCTGAAAAAATGCAAGCAGCGTTTCTTTCAGAGACAGCAACACTAAAAGAGCAGGGTGTGACACCAGGATTAGTTGTTTTGCTTGTTGGAGAAGACAAAGCGAGTCAGACTTATGTGAAAAATAAAGAACTAGCTGCGGCGAAAATCGGTATCAATTCCCGTGTTGCCCGCTACCCTGAATCCATTACTGAGGCAGAATTATTAGCAGAAATCGAACAGTTCAATAACGATGATGCCTTTCATGGAATTTTGGTTCAACTTCCTTTGCCAAAACATATCAATGAAGAAAAAGTACTGTTAGCCATCAAACCAGAAAAAGATGTCGACGGCTTTCATCCAATCAATTTAGGAAAATTATTCGCAGGTGTACCTGACCGAATTCCTTGTACCCCTTATGGCATCATGAAAATGTTTGCTGCGTATGGGATCGAATTGGAAGGGAAAAATGCCTTAGTGATCGGTCGCAGCAACATTGTCGGAAAACCAATGGCGCACTTGCTCTTGGGGGCAAATGCCACCGTGACTATTGCTCATTCAAAAACCAAAAATCTGCCCGAGTTGGCAAAACAAGCGGACATTTTAGTCGTGGCGATCGGCCGCGGTCATTTTGTCACAAAAGACTTCGTAAAAGAAGGGGCTGTGGTGATTGATGTTGGGATGAATCGTGATGCCAACGGCAAGTTGATCGGCGATGTGAAATTTGATGAAGTCGAACCGATCGCTAGCTATATCACCCCGGTACCTAGAGGTGTAGGTCCAATGACGATCACGATGTTGATGGCCCAAACGATCGAGGCAGCAAAGGAGACAATGAAAAACTAAATGGCGCAAGAATATTTAACGGTAACCGCATTAACAAAATATATCAAGCGTAAGTTTGACGTCGATCCGTATCTAGAGCGGGTTTATTTGACGGGGGAGATCTCCAATTTTCGTCGTCGCCCCAATCACCAATACTTTAGTTTGAAGGATGATGGTGCAAAGATTTCGACCGTCATGTTCAAAGGCGCTTTTGACAAGCTGCGCTTTCAACCAGAAGAGGGCATGAAAGTCATGGCGGTTGGGCGTATCACTCTGTATGAGGCAAGCGGAAATTACCAGATGGTGATCGATCATATGGAACCAGACGGTGTCGGCGCTCTTTATCAAGCCTATGAACAATTAAAGCAGAAATTGGCAGCAGAAGGTTTATTTTCTGCACCGAAGCAGTCCTTGCCGAAATACCCGAAACGCATCGCAGTTTTGACCAGTCCTAGTGGGGCGGTGATCAGAGATATCATCACGACGACACAGCGGCGTTACCCCATTGCTCAGATCGTTTTGTATCCAACCGTGGTACAAGGCAATAAAGCTGCGGATGATGTGGTGAAAAATATCCAACGAGTCGAAGCCGATGGGACCTTTGATACGATGATCATCGGACGTGGGGGTGGATCGATCGAGGACCTCTGGCCTTTCAATGAAGAACGAGTGGCAAGAGCCATTTTTGATGCAAAAACCCCCATTATTTCTTCAGTGGGGCATGAAACCGATACGACGATTGCCGATTTAGTGGCGGATGTACGGGCGGCAACTCCGACCGCCGCTGCCGAATTAGCGGTGCCAGTGCTGTCGGAGGAGATTTTGCGGATCGAAGAAAGACAAGCCCGATTAGAGCAAGCATTTATGCACCAGATCCAGTACAAACAAGAACGCTATCAGCGAGTGATTGGATCGTATGTTTTTCGACAACCAGAGCGCTTGTATGAGGCACAGTCCATCAAACTCGATCAGTTGCAGCAGCGGATGCAGCAAGGCTTGCAAACCTTGCTTTATGACAAGGATCGCCAGGCACAGCAATTGATTTCACGGTTGGCCCAGCAACAACCAAAAGCGCGATTACAAGCCAGCAATCAAGAGGTCAGCTATCTTTCTCAACGCTTAACGAAAGCCATGAAAGATATTTATGCAGCAAAAGAAAATCAATTTGCAAATGCAGTCCAATCCCTTGATTTGCTAAGCCCGCTGAAAATCATGGGGCGCGGCTACAGCTATACCACGAAAAATGAGCAGGTGATCAAATCGATTGATGCGATCGAGCCAGAAGATCAGCTGACGATCCATTACCAAGATGGCCAAGCGCTGGTCGAAGTTATTAGTACAGAAGGAGTTAATCATGGCAAATCCAACATTTGAAGAATCATTACAAGAATTAGAACAAATCGTAACCCGTTTGGAACAAGGTGATGTTCCATTGGAAGAAGCGTTAGATGCTTTTCAAAAAGGCATGGTTTTGAGCAAGCAATGCAAGGATACCTTGAGTAAAGCGGAAAAATCCTTAACAAAAATGATGACTGAATCCAATGAAGAAGTCCCCTTTGAAGAGGAAAGCCAATGAGTGCTTTGAAGGAATTTACGAAAGAACACGCCCCATTGATCGAAGAAGTTATGGAACGTTTTGTCAAAGAACACACTTCTGATCAACGACTATTTGAAAGCATGCAGTATTCGATCCAAGCTGGCGGCAAACGCATTCGCCCGCTTTTATTGGCAGCAACAGTCGCCGCTTTTCACAAACCCATCAATACCGCGGTGTATCAGTGTGCAGCAGCCCTAGAAATGGTGCATACGTATTCGCTGATCCATGATGATCTGCCAGCAATGGACAACGATGATCTGCGTCGAGGCAAACCCACCAACCATAAGGTTTTTGGTGAAGCTTTAGCGATTTTAGCTGGAGATGGTCTTTTGACGGCTGCGTTTCAATTAGTCGCTATGGCGGAAATCGAAGCCAATCAAAAAGTCTTGCTGCTGCAGCAGTTGAGTAAAGCAGCGGGCACGCAAGGGATGGTTGCCGGCCAAGCAGCTGATATTCAAGGGGAGAACCAAGCGCTTCGTCTTGAGGAGCTGATGTCAATCCATGAACGAAAGACTGGAGAATTGATCCGCTTTGCGGTGATTGCTGGTGGTGTCTTAGCCGACCAGACGGAAGAGGTTCTGCATGAATTGGATCGCTTTGCCCAGCATATTGGGTTAGCCTTTCAAATTCGCGACGATCTGTTAGATGCCACTAGTACAACCGAAGAGCTAGGCAAAGTTGTCCGCCGAGATGACGAGTTGGCGAAAAGTACCTATCCTGCTTTACTTGGCTTAGCAGGCGCGCAGCAAGCCTTGACTGAAGAATTGAGCAAAGCCAAAGAAATTCTGGCACAGTTAAGCCAATACGGTCAATTTACGCCGGATGTTTTATTGGCATTTGTGGAACGATTTGAGATTCGAGGGAACGCATGAAGAAAGAACGAGTAGATGTTTTAGCTGTCCAGCAAGGCCTCTTTGAGACCCGCGAGCAAGCCAAACGAGGAGTGATGGCTGGATTGGTGTACAAAGAAAAAAACAATGAGCGCCTAGATAAGCCTGGAGAAAAAATTGCCGCAGATACACTGCTGCAGATCAAAGGGAAGAAGCTGCCTTATGTTTCTCGTGGTGGTCTCAAGTTAGAAAAAGCACTCAAAGTTTTTGATTTTGACGTAACCGATAAAATCATGTTAGATATCGGCGCTTCCACCGGTGGCTTTACTGATGCGGCGTTGCAAAATGGCGCCAAAAAAAGCTATGCACTGGATGTCGGTTACAATCAGTTGGCATGGAAGCTGCGGCAAGATGAGCGAGTGATCGTTATGGAACGGGTCAACTTCCGTTATGCAAAACCAACAGACTTCCTGGATGGTCTTCCTGAAGCTGCTACGATCGATGTTTCTTTTATTTCACTTAAACTGATCTTACCTCCCCTTTACGATATTTTGGTAGCGGATGGCGAAGTGATGGCGCTGATCAAACCACAATTTGAAGCGGGCAAAGAAGCGGTCGGAAAAAATGGGATCGTTCGTGACCCCAAAACCCATGAACGAGTATTGGAGGAAGTACTGGCATTCGCTAAGAAAACAAAATTCGATGTATTAAACCTAAGTTTTTCACCAATCACTGGTGGCGAAGGGAATATCGAGTTTATCGTACATTTAAAGAAAAGCCTGCAAGAAGGCACCGCAGCAGGGATCGACATCCCGAAAGTTGTTGCATCAGCACATGAGACCTTTCATCAACCAAAATAAAGAATGGAAGAGAGTGGACATTTTACTTGTCGGCTCTCTTTCTTTCTTGCGCAAAATAGGATAAAATTAGTAGGAATTCATTCAGGAGGAACAAGAGATGAGAAAAAAAGAACGGCATCGCTTGATTACACGATTGTTAAGTGAACAAGATATTCAGAAACAAGAAGATTTTGTCGAGTTGTTAAAAGATCGCGGCGTCTCAGTCACACAAGCAACCATATCAAGGGATATCAAGGAATTGAAGTTAGTGAAAGTTCCTTCCCAAAAAGGCGGCTATCGCTATAGTATTCCACAAGAGACAACGGAAGACGTGAGTGGTAAACTAGATAAAATCCTAAAAACGGCGTTTGTTTCTGTCGATCGAATGGACAAATTTGTGATCCTGCGCACACTGCCTGGCAATGCTTCGGCTTTGGCGAATTTGATCGATAAGCGTTATGCCAAAGAATTATTTGGCACGCTAAACGATGATGACAACGTCTTGATGATCACCAGAACAGAAGCAGATACCGAGAACCTATTCAAGGATTTCCAACGTTACGTATAAAAGAGGAGGCAAGGGATGCTTTTAGAATTGTCGATCCAAAATTTTGCGATTATCTCCAACCTGCACCTGTCTTTTCATGAGGGGATGACGGCTCTAACAGGTGAAACAGGTGCTGGGAAATCAATCATTATCGATGCGATGGGCTTACTAGCAGGTGGCAGAGGATCCAGTGACTATTTGCGTCAAGGCGCAGAAAAATGCCGTTTGGAAGGGATTTTTGAATGGCCGAATCAGCAGGAGTTCAAAGAGCTGACCGCAGATCTGGGTATTGATGAAGAGGAAGTTCTGATCGTACAACGGGATATCTCTCAATCGGGTAAAACTATTTGTCGTGTAAATGGTCGAACCGTTACCTTGTCGGTTTTGCGCCAAATCGGCTTGTTTTTAGTTGATATCCAAGGACAAAATGAGCATCAAGAGCTGCTGCAGCCAGAAAAACATTTGGCGTTGATGGATGGTTTTGGAGATGATGCCTTTAAAGCGGAACTTGCAAGTTACCGTCAAGCCTATCAAGCCTATCGCTCCTTAGAAAAACATGTGCGGACCATTCAAGAAAATGAACAGCTCTATGTGCAGCGAATGGACATGCTGCGTTTTCAACAAGAAGAGATCGCCCAAGCGGAATTGATGGAAAATGAAGAAGAGCAGCTGATCGATGAACGAGAAAAACTGACCAATTATCAGAAAATCGTGGATGCTCTAGGGCAAAGCTATGGCGCTCTATCCGCCGAAGAAGTTAATAGCCTAGATGGAGTCAGTGTGGCATTATCAGAGATCCAGTCGATCGCCCATCTTGATCCTGCGTATGAAAAAATCAGTGAAGCGATCCAAAGTGCGTATTACTTGTTGCAAGATGCAGCCACTGATATTTCGCGGCAAGTCGACAACCTTGAATTAGATGAAGGCCGACTAGAAGAAGTCATTTCACGGCTGGAAACGATTCGTCAATTGAAGCGCAAATACGGGGAGTCAATTCCTGTGATTCTTGCTTATTATGACGAGATCAGCAAAGAAATCAGCGAATCAGCCTATACGGAAGGTCAGTTGGAGCAATTAGAAGAAGAGCTTGCCCAAAAAGCTGAAGCAGTTTGGCAGCTGGCGGAAGCCTTGCACGTCAAACGACGTGAACTGGCTCATCGTTTAGAAAAAGAAATCGTTCAAGAGTTAAAAGAGCTGTATATGGAGCACGCGCAATTTGAAGTACGGTTTGCATCTGGTTCAAAACAATTAAGCAGCAGCGGCTTTGATACCGTGGAGTTTTATTTGACCACCAACCCCGGTGAAGGCATGAAACCGTTAGTGCGAGTTGCTTCTGGAGGAGAGCTTTCCCGGATCTTATTAGCGCTTAAATCGATTTTCTCCCGCAAGCAAGGAATCACTAGTATTGTCTTTGATGAGGTGGATACTGGGGTCAGTGGCCGAGTAGCTCAGGCGATCGCCGAAAAAATCGCCAAGATCGCTGCGAATTCGCAAGTCTTGTGTATCACCCACTTGCCGCAAGTAGCGGCTGTGGCGGACAATCAATATTTTATCGAAAAAGCAATTCAAGAAGGTCGGACAGAAACCCATGTCCGTAAATTATCAGAAGAAGAACGAGTGGCTGAGATCGCCCGAATGCTCTCAGGTGCAGAAATCACCGATTTAACGATCGAACATGCACGAGAACTATTGGCGCTGGCTCACCGATAAAAATTGGAAACACTTATAGAAAGATTCAGGAGATGATGGACCCGCAACTTTCGTCTGCCATCCTTTCCTGATCTTCTTTTTTGCAGGAGGACATGATGAGAAAAAGAACAAAAGTCTTGATCGGTGTATTGATCACCGTTGTTATTTTAATTATTGCCGGTTGGGTCGGTTGGCAACAACTGCATTACCCAGCAGTGGATGCTGCAGTTACAGCTGCGAAAGAGGCAGATGATGAGGGAAATGTCCTCTATTTTGCTGGAGATGAAGAAAAGCCTTTGGTTATTTTCTATCCTGGTGCGCTTGTCGATGCCGAAAGCTATAGTGTATGGGCAGCAGGTTTAGCGGAAAAAGGCTATCCTGTCGCGATCGTTAAAATGCCCTTTAACATGGCTGTTTTAGCAGGCAATCGTGCAGAAGAGGTCTTGGAAGAAATTCCCCATAGCTCCTATGTCATTGGCGGTCATTCATTAGGTGGTGTCATGGCAAGCCGTTTTGCAGCGAATCAGTTGACTGAAAACGACAACGAGTTAAAAGGCGTCTTTTTCTTTGCTAGTTACCCAGATGAAAAAGGATCCTTAGCTGATCAATCGATTGCTGTGTTGTCACTCTCAGGCAGTCAAGACCAAGTAGTGAATCAAGAAAATTGGCAAGCTGCCCGCAGCCTCCTTCCAGAAACTACGACGTTCCAAACGATCGAAGGCGGCAATCATGCTGGCTTTGGTACCTATGGGTTACAAAAAGGAGAAGCAGCAGCGGATCTACCAAATGAAGCGCAGCAAGAAGCCATCATTGAGCAGATGGCGGCATGGTTAAGTGAATTAGAATAAAAAAAGACGGCAGAAGATGCATAGGAATGCTTCTTTCTGCCGTTTCGATTCAACAGACATTTTGGGGAAATGTTGATGAAATCGTGAAAACGCTGAACATAACAACATATTGTACTTGATTGGGGAAGCAAGATTAATAATTATGTTCTTTTTAAAATACGTTTCCTCTCACAGTATAGCACAGCATACCTTCTGGATGCACGTAATTTAATTAAGAAATCTTGTCATTTTATTTACAAAATAGTTATTTTGTAAAAGAAAAAAAGCGTTTTAAATAAAGGGACAGACTCAGCTCAAGAAAAAAAAGCAAATAATAATTTTCATTGATTTCAACTAATGGTAAAATGAAAATAATTGATTTTTATAATCAATGACTTTCGAAAGTACAAGGAGCGTTATGATGAAAAAATTAAAACTTCTAAGTCCTATCATCGGATTGGTTATTTTACTCTCAGGATGTGCAAGCTGGGCAGATCGAGGAGAATCGATCACAGCAGTCGGGTCTTCTGCCTTGCAGCCACTCGTAGAAACCGTTGCGGAAGAATTTCAAAACTCAAATCCTGGGCGATTTATCAATGTCCAAGGAGGCGGGAGCGGCACTGGGTTAAGTCAAGTCCAAGCAGGCGCAGTCGATATTGGGAATTCTGATTTGTTTGCAGAAGAAAAGCCAGGGATCGATGCGGATGCACTCGTTGACCACCGAGTGGCAACGGTGGGTATCACACCGATCGTCAACAAAGGCGTCGGGATCACGGATATTTCAACAGAGGACTTAAAAAATATCTTCTTAGGAAATATTACAAATTGGCGTGAAGTTGGCGGAAATGATCTGCCCATCGTTTTGTTGAATCGGGCGACTGGAAGCGGCACGAGAAGTACGTTTGAAAAATGGATCATGGATGGCGAAACAGCGATTCCTTCCCAAGAGCAAGATTCTAGTGGGATGGTCCGTTCGATTGTTTCAGATACACCAGGCGCCATCAGTTATGTTGCATTTTCTTATGTGACAGATGAAGTCAACGTCCTTTCGATCGATGGGGTTCAACCAACGATTGAAAATGTAACGACCAATGATTGGAAAGTTTGGGCTTACGAGCATATGTATACAAAAGGAGAACCAACGGGATTGACCGCTGAATTTCTCGAATATATGCTTTCTGATGAAGTACAAGAGCATATCGTCGGGGATCTGGGTTATATTCCAATTTCCATCATGCAGGTGGAAAGAGATTGGGAAGGCAACATCGTCGAGTAATCTTTACACAAAATTTACACAAGCTTTAACAGAAATTGATGTTGAACCGATAAACTAATGGTTATGAGTTTAGTTTGATTTTTGAGGAGGAACCCTCGTGGAAAATGTAAAAGAAGTGTTAACAAAAAAATCCAAGCGCGCAAGAATGGAACAAAGAGGAAAGCTGGTTAGCTTTCTATGTATTGCGTTGATTGTATTGGTTGTGATCTCCATTTTTTATTTCGTTGCTAGCCGTGGATTAGCGACATTCTTTGTAGACAAAGTCAATGTTTTCGACTTTTTGTTTGGTACGCAATGGAATCCAAGTGCTGTTGGTCCTGATGGACAACCATTAGTAGGTGCTTTACCGATGATCCTTGGTTCGTTCTTCGTAACCTTCCTATCAGCGATCGTCGCAACACCATTTGCGATCGGTGCAGCAGTCTTTATGGTGGAGATCTCCCCTCGTAACGGAGAGAAGATTTTGCAGCCCGTCATCGAACTATTAGTCGGTATTCCTTCTGTAGTTTATGGTTTTATCGGTTTGTCTGTCATTGTACCAGCAGTCCGTTCTGTTTTTGGCGGTACAGGGTTTGGGATCTTGGCGGGGACCTTTGTCCTATTTATCATGATTTTGCCGACAGTGACTACGATGACTGTCGATGCGTTACGGGCAGTCCCTCGGCACTACCGTGAGGCATCCTTAGCTTTAGGTGCAACACGCTGGCAAACGATCTATAAAGTTGTTTTACGAGCAGCTGTCCCTGGGATTTTAACGGCAGTTGTTTTCGGAATGGCTCGCGCATTTGGGGAAGCATTGGCGATCCAAATGGTTATCGGTAATGCGGCATTGATGCCGACGAGCTTAGTGACACCTGCATCAACATTGACATCGATCTTAACCATGGGTATTGGGAATACGATCATGGGAACAGTCCAAAACAACGTTCTATGGTCATTAGCCTTGATTCTCTTATTGATGTCCTTACTATTTAACATTGTCATTCGCTTTATTGGGAAGAAAGGAGCATTGAAATAATGAATGCAAAACGTTCAGATAAAATTGCTACCGGCGTCTTGTATGCTGTTGCTGGAGTCATTGTTTTGATTTTGGCTTCCTTACTATTGTACATTTTGGTACGTGGTATTCCCCATATCAATTGGGAGTTTCTGACTTCTTCTTCAAAAGCGTACCAAGAAGGTGGCGGGATCGGCATCCAATTGTTCAATTCCCTTTACTTGCTTTTAGTGACAATGATCATTAGTTTTCCGATTTCTTTAGGAGCGGGGATCTACTTATCAGAATATGCGAAGAAAAACTGGTTGACGGATATCATTCGGACATCGATCGAAATCTTGAGTTCACTGCCTTCTGTGGTTGTCGGTCTTTTTGGTTTCTTGGTCTTTGTTATCCAGTTTGGTTATGGCTTTTCGATCATTTCAGGTGCCTTGGCATTGACTTTCTTCAATTTGCCACTATTGACTAGAAATGTGGAAGAATCTCTACAAGCGATTCATTATACGCAGCGTGAAGCGGGCTTGTCTTTAGGCTTATCCCGTTGGGAAACTGTCACACGCATCATTGTCCCAGAAGCAACACCAGGGATTTTGACTGGGGTCATTCTAAGTTCTGGTCGGATTTTTGGTGAAGCGGCAGCGCTGATCTACACTGCAGGACAAAGTGCACCGGCCCTTGATTTTACAAACTGGAATCCATTGAGTGTTTCCAGCCCGATCGGTCTTTTCCGACAAGCGGAGACGCTGGCAGTCCATATTTGGAAAATCAATACAGAAGGTACGATGCCTGATGGCGCTCAAGTTTCAGCCGGGGCTTCGGCGGTATTGATCATTGCCGTCTTGCTATTTAACTTTGGCGCCCGTGCAGCTGGCAAACGGTTGTACAAGAAAATGACGTCAGCATAAGGAGAATGACAGTATGAACGATTACAATTGGGACGATCGAAATATCATTACCTTCGATAAACCAGAAGATGTGGCGCTTTATACCACTGACTTGCATGTATGGTATGGATCAAATGAAGCCATCAAAGGCATTGATCTACAATTTGAAAAAAATAAAATCACCGCATTGATCGGACCTTCCGGTTGCGGTAAATCAACGTATCTGCGTTCTTTGAATCGAATGAATGATGGGATCGCAAACACGAGAGTCACAGGAAACATCATGTATAAAGGAGTCGACGTCAATACAAAAGAAGTCGATGTCTTCGAAATGCGTAAGCGTATCGGCATGGTTTTCCAACGACCAAACCCTTTCAGTAAATCGATCTATGACAACATCGCCTTTGCTTTGCGACGTCATGGAGAAAGAAACAAAAAGAAATTGGATGAAGCAGTCGAAACCAGCTTGAAACAAGCCGCACTTTGGGATCAAGTAAAGGACAGCTTAGACAAAAGTGCTTTGGCATTGTCCGGTGGACAGCAGCAACGTCTGTGTATCGCTCGAGCAATTGCGATGAAACCAGATATCTTACTTTTAGATGAACCAGCTAGTGCCCTTGATCCAATCTCAACAGGGACAGTGGAAGAAACTCTTATCAACTTGAAAAACGACTATTCAATCATCATCGTGACCCATAATATGCAGCAAGCTGCTCGGATCAGCGATTATACTGCCTTTTTCTACTTAGGAAATGCGATCGAGTACGATGAGACCCGTAAGATATTTACTCGTCCAAAAATTAAAGCAACAGAAGATTACGTATCCGGTCATTTTGGCTGAGCCGATTCGATCAGTAAACGGAGGCAAAACAATGGCAGAAGAAATTATTACATCGAAAGATCTGCATTTATACTACGGAAAAAAAGAAGCATTAAAAGGAATCGACCTTTCCATCAAAAAAGGCGAGATCACTGCAATGATCGGACCTTCAGGTTGTGGGAAATCGACCTACTTGCGTTCTCTTAATCGAATGAATGATTTGATCCCTGGTGTGACAATTACAGGAAGTGTTGTCTATAAAGGGAAAGACATTTATAGTCCAAAGCAAGACATCGTTGATTTGCGCAAAGAAATCGGGATGGTTTTTCAACAACCGAATCCTTTTCCCTTTTCAATTTACGAAAATGTGATTTATGGGTTAAAATTAAAAGGAGTCACGGACAAGGAGATTCTTGATAAGACGGTAGAAGAAAGCCTGAAAGCAGCTTCTGTCTGGGAAGATGTCAAAGACAAACTTCACCAAAGTGCGCTTTCTTTATCAGGTGGACAACAGCAGCGGGTTTGTATCGCTCGGGTATTGGCTGTCGATCCAGAAATCATTTTGCTGGATGAACCAACCAGTGCGTTAGACCCCATTTCATCAGGGAAAATCGAGAATACCCTTCTAGCACTGAAAGAACGCTACACCATGATCATCGTGACTCACAACATGTCACAAGCTTCAAGAATCTCAGATAAAACCGCGTTCTTTTTGGACGGCAACTTGATCGAGTTCAATGACACGAAAAAAGTGTTCCTAAGTCCAAGCAAAAAAGAAACAGAAGATTATATCTCAGGAAGATTTGGTTAGGAGGAAAAGGGATGTTGCGTACACAGTTTGAAGAAGAATTATTAAATTTACACAATCAATTTTATGAAATGGGGATGCTAGTCAGCAGTGCCATTCATAAATCTGTGCGAGCATATGTCAGACATGACAAAGAAATTGCGCACGAAGTAATTGAAAATGATTTGGCGATCAACAATATGGAAGTTCGTTTAGAAAAAAAGAGCTTTGAGATGATTGCTTTGCAACAACCAGTAACGACCGATCTACGAATGATCATTACTGTAATGAAAGCCAGCTCTGACTTGGAGCGGATGGGGGACCATGCGGTATCCATTGCGAAGTCAACGATTCGGGTCAAAGGCGAAACGCGGATCGCCGAAATCGAAAAAGAAATCTCAGATATGTCGGATTACGTCAAAAAAATGGTTGATAATGTCTTAGTGGCGTATGTAAAAACCGATCAAGATGATGCTCGCATGATCGCTCAAATGGACGATCGGGTCAATGAATATTACAAAGACATTTATTATAAAACGATCGAGAGTATGAAAGAAAATCCAGAAACAGTTGTCAGTGGGACCGATTATTTATCCGTTGCTCAATACTTGGAACGAATCGGTGACTACGTAACGAATATTTGTGAATGGATCGTGTATCTTGCTACTGGGAAAATCAGTGAATTGAATACAAACCGTACGGAAATGATTTAAGAAACCAGCTTGGGTTCTTGATCACATATCTCTTTTAAAAGAGATGGGACGGACCGTCGAAAGCAGTTGTCCTTTAAGGAGTAACTTCTCTCGGCGGTCTTTTTGATTTGAAAGAATCGCTTCAATCGATGACGTGAACAGGATAGGCAAATTAGAAAATGGCTCCTCCATAAAGATGGCCAATGGAAATCGATTCTATCGTCCCTGAAATTTACTAGTTGAGCCGTCTATTCTTTTCGTTGCTGACCTGCAGTGAAAGGAGCAATCACTCATTTACTCTAGCAGGCCTATTCCTTAAGAGTTCTACTAGCTGAAACTTTTGTTTCTATTGGTTTTTCGTGGTACTGTTAATAATAGGAAGATCGTTTTGAGCCTAGAGGAATGAAGAAAAAGTGTCGGTTTTGCTTGCCAATCTGCAGATTGAGAAAAACTTGGTACTTAAGACCTATGACACTTTTGCAAAAACAAGGCATAATAGGTTCGTAAGCTAAACTTGCAATCACACATTTGCTGAAGGAGGCAATTTCCATGAACGAAAGAGAACGTATATTGGATCTAGTAAAAAAAGGTGTGCTTTCTACAGAAGAAGCCTTGGATTTACTAGAAGGTATGGCAAAAGCCAAAGACGAAAAACAAATTAACAAAGCTGCTGCTGAGGTAACCGCGGATAAGAATGCGACAAGCCCATTTGATGATACTGAAAACGACGATGAGATGTTCACGTTTGACAGCGAAGAAAAACTTCGTCAAAACGAAGCGCAAGACAAAGAAAATCTTGAAAAGATTCTCGATGGTTTAGCAACGGAAGCCAACCAAGCATCTGCTGAGTTGGACGAAATCAATGCTGAAATTCTTGGCGTCAAAGAAGAATTAAAAGAAGCACAAGAAACACTGATGCAATTGAACACCAAAGAAGAGTTGGATCAATTGTCAAAAGATGAATTGGCTACGCGTCACGAAACAGAAGCGACCATTACTGCCTTGGAAGAAACCTTAGATGGTTTATCTGAAGAAAAAGCAGAATTGGAAGCAAAATTAAAAAATATTCGCAAAGACCAATGGTCTCAAACAAAAGAAAAAATTTCTCAAAAATTAGATATTCCAGAGGATTGGAAAGAGCAAGCGACTGACACCTTTAACCAAGTAAGTGAAAAAATGGTCGATGCCAGCACACACTTCGGACACTTCTTGAAGAAAACGGTTCGAGCAGTGACAGAGTCAGTCAATGACAACATGGAATGGAAAGACATCAACTTGAAAGTTCCTGGTGTTGCAGCGACAAAATTTGAGCACACATTCAGCTATGATGAAACGGCAGCGACATTGATCGATGTGAAATTGGCAAACGGCAATGTTTCCTTCCAATTATGGGATGAACCAGGTGTCAAAGTAGATGCCAAAATCAAACTATATGGTAAAATGGATGCGGCGGAGCCTTTCGATGCTTTTGAAGCAAGAAGCCAAATCAATGTCGATGATGAACGCATCTCTTTCCAAATTCCCAACAAACGCATTCGTGCCGATCTCGTTTTCTACTTGCCAAAACGTACCTATGATCATGTGGCAGTGAAATTGCTGAACGGCAATGTTACATTCAATGAATTGGATGCGAAAGATGTCTATACAAAATCAACAAACGGCAATATCGATTTCCGCAAAGTAAACGCATCGATGTTAGAGATTGAGGGCGTGAATGGAACGATCACTGTTCAAGAGGGTGAGATTTTAGATGCCATTATTGAAACGGTGAACGGCGACGTTACGTTGACAGCAACGCCACAAAATACCGGTATTTCTTTAGTTAACGGCAACATCCGTGTGACCTACAAAGAAGAAACGGTCCAAAAATTAAACGCCAGCTCTGTAAATGGGAATGTCAAAGTAGCATTACCGACAGGAATCGGTTTTGAAGGGATCGCAAAAACAAGTTTAGGTAGCATCAACAATCGTTTAAGCGAGATGGAAGTTGTGCGTGAGAAAAAAGAACGCCTAAACCAACTATTGCAATTCCGTCGAGTTGCCGATAAAGTCGCTCAAATCGATCTATCCACAACAACAGGAAATGTCTTTATCAAAGATACAGACAAATAAGAATCGCTGGGTTTACACTCATTAAAGAAAAGAAGGAAGGTGTAGATAAATGAACAAAAAATTAACAAAATCAGCCAATAACGTTGTCATTACAGGTACTCTAGGGGGTCTGGCAGAATACTTGCGAATCGATCCAACCATCGTTCGCGTGATCTATGTCTTTCTATCTTTAGTGACTGCTGGGTTCCCTGGAATCACTTTATATATCATCATGGCGGTCTTGATTCCTTCAGGACGCAAGAGCACCTCAGGATATGGCCACGACAATCACTACTACAAGCAAAACAAATACAATGAAGCAAATCGTCCCCGTAAAGAAGCGGAAAAGGTGGAGGATGAGGACTGGAGTGACTTCTAGTGTCTTATTTTCAACGGCTTATCATGAATACATTGACGTTTGTCACATTGGCGGTTCTATTACCAAATATGATCCATGTTCAAAGCATTATGACTGCAGTGATCGCCAGTTTCGTACTGTCGATCCTGAATGCTTTGATTAAACCAATTCTGATCGTCATTTCATTTCCATTGACTTTACTGACGCTTGGTTTCTTCACTTTTGTGATCAATGCGCTCATGCTGAATTTGACTTCATATTTTGTTGGGTCAGCCAACTTCGGCTTCTCCTCGTTTGGGGCAGCGCTATTAGTGGCACTGATCATGTCAGTGATCAATATGATCGTGACCGAACACCATATCGAAAAATATTCACGTTAAAAAGACGTTTCACGTTTTCTCCCACTAGCTATGAAGCTAGTGGAGAAACGGAAACGTCTTTTTTTAGTTTAACTGTTCTTCTTTGATAGCAGCAAGGTACGTATCTACTGCCTGTAACGTCTCATCAAGCGCCCCTTTTTCAAAAGGTGAACGCAAATGAGCAAGAGACAAGATCTCAAGGAATGTTTTCGTGCCGCCGACTTCGCAGATGGCCAAATAATCTTGCCAAGCGGTTTCGTCTTTTGCCACGATGAATCGATACCAAAATTGGAACGCACACACTTGCGCCAATGTATAATCGATATAATAGAAAGGTGATTCAAAAATATGCCCTTGTCTAAACCAATACAAGCCACGATCAAGGTCAGGATATTCTGAATAATCCCGTTCTGGGCAATACTGGCGCTCTAATTCCCGCCAACGGGCTTTGCGCTGTGCTGGTGACCACTCAGGGTGCTCATAAACGTCTTGTTGGAAGTGATCCACTAAAACGCCATAAGGCAAAAATTGCAGGCTGCTAGCAAGATGCGCAAATTTGTATTTTTCTGTTTCTTCTTCAAAAAAGGCATCCATCCATGGCCAGGCGATAAACTCCATCGACATTGAATGGATCTCGCAAGACTCATAATTGGGAAAGAGAATTTCCGGTTCTTTGATCCAACGAGAGCGAAAGGCTTGAAACGCGTGGCCAGCTTCGTGGGTCAAAACATCGACATCACCAGAAGTGCCGTTAAAGTTGGCAAAGATAAATGGCGATTGATAGTCTTGGATAAACGTACAATAGCCGCCAGATTGTTTGCCTTTTTTGCTTAGTAGATCAAGTAGGTCATGCTCGACCATAAAATCAAAAAATTCGCCAGTTTCAGGGGATAGTTCCTGATACATCACACGGGCTTTTTCTACTAGTTCTTCAGGTGTTCCTTTAGGCTCTGCGTTACCACTAGGATAAACAAGCGGCAGGTCGGTAAAGGTTGCCTGAGTCAATTGATTACGCTGCGCCTGTCTTTGGTACAGTTTTTGGGTAATTGGGACGACTTTTTCTAAAATTTCCCGACGATAGGTCTCGATCATTGAACGATCATAGTCCCAACGATTCATTTGGGTATCCGCAAAGGCAACATAATTTTCAAAGCCGAGCTTGTGGGCGATCTCGGTACGAACCTTGACCATCTCATCATAAATTTGATCAAAACGGTCTTCATTTTCCGTGAAGAAAGCCGTTTGTTTTTCAAACGCTTCTTTTCGAACACTGCGATCTTTGTTTTCGGTAAATGGTCGCAGTTGTGCGAGGGTATAGGTTTCTCCTTGGAAGTCGATTTGGGCAGAAGCGACCAATTTGCTGTAATCAGAAGCCAATTGGTTTTCTTTTTGAAATAATTCGATCAAGGCCTCATCAAAAAGCTTCACACGGCTTTCGGCAAATAAAAAAAGTGTTTCTGGATATTCGGCTTTTAATTCATCTAAGACAGGTGAAGCCAGAAGTGCTTGATAGAATTGAAAATCCAGAGCTTCAAAATGAGGCTGGTATTCATTCCAAAAAGTGTCTTCTGCTTCATAAAAGGCATCGTTGGTATCGATCGAATAGCGGATCGAAGCCAAGTTCATTGCAGTATCGATCGTTCCTCTTAGTTCGTTCAAAGCATCAAGGGCTTGCTTCGCCTCCGAGAAGGTATCGGCTGACTGAAGGTTTGCTAATGCTTTTTTGAATGTTTCTTGATAAACTGGAAAATCAGGGCGTTGATACTTGTATGCTGAAAATTTCATTAAAAATCCCTCCTTAGTAAAATAATAACACAAACGAAAAAGAATGAGGACTTCTATCGGCGAAGGTAGTAACTTTACTGATAGAATGATAAAATAGAACCAGAGTGTCGTTTATAAGAAACAGCGGCAAGAATCATTGAGAAAAGAGGGAAAACCTATGGCAGAAACCGTCAAAGTCAGCGAGCTGGCGGAGGCTTTAAATTTAGAGATAGTTGAAGGAACTGAAAACAGTTTAGAAAGAGAAATCATTACCGGCGATATTTCCCGACCTGGTTTGGAATTGACGGGTTATTTTAATTACTATTCCCATGATCGTCTGCAATTATTCGGCAGCAAAGAGATCACCTTTGCGGAACGGATGATGCCAGAAGAACGCTTGATGGTGATGCGCAAAATGTGTGCCGAGGATACCCCAGGGTTTATCGTTTCTCGCGGCTTGGAAGTACCAGCAGAAATGATTCAAGCCTGCAAAGAACATGAGATCACAATTTTGCGTTCGCCCATCTCAACCTCACGTCTGCAAGGAGAGCTTTCTAGTTTCCTCGATGGGCGCTTAGCCACAAGAACCAGTGTCCATGGGGTATTAGTGGATGTCTATGGGCTAGGTGTTTTGATTCAAGGCGATAGCGGAATTGGGAAAAGCGAAACAGCCTTAGAGTTAATCAAACGTGGGCATCGGTTGATCGCTGACGATCGGGTGGATGTGTATAAGCAAGATGAATTGACTTTGGTAGGGGAACCGCCGAAAATCTTGCAACACTTGATCGAGATCCGCGGAATCGGAATCATCGATGTCATGAATCTTTTTGGTGCCAGTGCCGTACGAGGTTATATGCAGGTTCAAGTAGCGGTGTATTTAGAAGCTTGGGCGAAAGACAAAAAGTATGATCGACTAGGAACCGATGATACGACGGTTGAAATTGGTGGCGTCGATGTACCACAAATCAAGATCCCCGTAAAAACTGGTCGAAATGTTGCGATCATTATCGAAGTCGCTGCCATGAATTTCCGAGCGAAAACGATGGGCTACGATGCAACGAAGACCTTTGAAAATCGATTGACGCAATTGATCGAAGAAAATTCTGGAAACTAGAGAGGATAAGATAGATGATAGGTTTAGTAAATCGAGTCGCATTTGAACTATTTGGTTTGCCGATTTATTGGTATGCGATCATTATCGTATCAGGCGTGATCATTGCTATGTGGTTAAGCACGAGAGAGGCGGTTCGTGTCGGGCTCAAGCCAGATGATGTGACTGATTTTATGTTGATTGGATTGCCAGTAGCGATCATTGGTGCGCGGCTTTATTATATTCTGTTTGACTTGCAATACTACATTGATGACCCAAGTCAAATTTTCAATATTCGCTCTGGTGGGATCGCGATCTACGGCGCACTGATCGCCGGGGGGATTTGGCTATACTTTTTCTGCCAACGAAATTTTATTTCTCCCTGGACCTTCTTAGACATCGCCGCACCAAGTGTCTTATTGGCACAAGGCATCGGGCGTTGGGGCAACTTTATGAACCATGAAGCATTTGGCGCTGAAGTCAGCCGCTCCTTCTTAGAAAGTTTGTATATACCGAAATTCATTATCGATAATATGTATATCGATGAAGCGTATCGGCAGCCGACCTTTCTTTATGAATCGGTTTGGAACGTGATTGGATTTATCGTTTTGATCTTCTTGCGTAAGAAAACTGGGTTATTAAAAGAAGGCGAAGTCTTCTTGAGCTACTTGATTTGGTATGGATTCGGGCGCTTCTTTATTGAAGGAATGCGTACTGATAGTTTATACTTATTTGGTGGAATCCGTGTGTCACAGGCACTTTCCGCTTTATTGTTCTTCGGAGCGATCGCTTTAATGATCTGGCGCAGGAAAAAACAAGCGTTAAAGGATTACAACCGCAGCTTTGGTAAGAACCAAACGATTATCTAAACAGTTATTTTATCGAAATTATGGTAAAATGATGAAGTGCATGAATTTGCGAAAAGGATAGAGGAGGTTTCCATAGTGAAACAGAAAATCGCCGTCTTAGGTCCCGGATCATGGGGGACTGCTTTGGCACAAGTCTTGTCTGAAAATGGACATGAAGTGACTATTTGGGGGAACAATCCCGCCCAAATCGATGAAATCAATACGTATCATACGAATCGGCATTATTTGCCAGATCTGAAATTACCTGAAAATATTTTAGGCTGTAAAGATTTAGAAGAGGCGATCCAAGGGGCAGATGCCGTCTTGTTTGTCGTACCAACCAAAGCGATTCGTGCCGTGGCACAAGAGTTCGCTGAAAAGACAACTGGCAAGCCAGTCATCATCCATGCCTCAAAAGGGTTAGAACAAGGCAGTCACAAACGAATCTCAGAAGTACTTGCCGAAGAGATCCCAGCTGATAAACGGCAAGAAATCGTTGTCTTGTCAGGACCATCTCATGCCGAAGAAGTCGCTGTCCATGATATCACCACGATCACGGCAGCTTCAGAAAATGAAGCGGCTGCTAAGTATGTACAAGAGCTATTTATGAATGATTACTTTAGAATCTACACGAATAACGATGTGATCGGTGTCGAAACTGGCGCCGCTTTGAAAAACATCATCGCCATTGGTGCCGGTGCTATCGCAGGGCTAGGCTTTGGGGATGATGCGAAGGCTGCAATCATGACCCGTGGGTTAGCTGAAATCAGTCGTCTTGGTGTGGCAATGGGTGCCAATCCTTTAACCTTTATCGGATTGAGTGGGGTTGGCGATTTGATCGTCACTTGTACCAGTGTCCATTCGCGGAATTGGCGTGCAGGAAACCTATTAGGAAAAGGCCATAGCTTAGATGAAGTGTTAGACAATATGGGGATGATCGTTGAAGGAGTTTCAACCACCAAAGCTGCCCGCGAATTAGCAGAAGCTTTGTCGGTGGAAATGCCAATCACAGAAACGATTTATTCGGTCTTGTATGAAGGCAAAGACATCAAGCAAGCAGCTAAAGATATTATGTTGCGAGACGGCAAAGAAGAAAACGAATTTACGGTAGATCAATCATTATGATTAAAGGAGCGAGTCACATGAATGTTAAAAAAGCAGTTATCCCAGCAGCTGGTCTAGGTACCCGATTTTTGCCAGCTACAAAGGCAATGGCAAAGGAAATGTTGCCGATCGTTGACAAACCAACGATCCAATTTATCGTGGAAGAAGCTTTACAATCAGGGATCGAAGATATTTTGATCGTAACAGGGAAAGCAAAGCGTCCGATCGAAGACCATTTCGATGCCAATTTAGAATTAGAGATGAATCTAAAAGAAAAAGGCAAGACGGAGCTTTTGAAATTAGTGGAAGAAACAACTGACGTAAATCTTCATTTCATTCGCCAATCTCATCCGAAAGGACTAGGCCATGCCGTATTACAGGCTCGGGCATTTGTCGGAAACGAACCGTTCGTAGTTATGCTAGGTGATGACTTGATGGAAGATCAAGTACCATTGACGAAACAGCTGATCGATAATTATGAAAAAACGCATGCATCAACGATCGCTGTCATGGATGTTCCTCATGAAGATACATCAAAATACGGGATCATTGATCCTGGTATGGAAGTTGAAAAAGGCTTGTTCAATGTCAAAAACTTTGTGGAAAAACCAGCGCCAGAAAATGCGCCAAGTGATTTAGCAATTATTGGCCGCTACTTACTGACCCCTGAAATTTTTGATATTTTAGCCAATCAAGAACCAGGTGCTGGTGGTGAGATCCAATTGACGGATGCCATCGACACATTAAACAAAACTCAACGCGTCTTTGCTCATCAATTTACCGGCAAGCGTTACGATGTAGGAGATAAATTCGGTTTCTTAAAAACAAGTATCGAGTATGGTCTAGTGCACCCTGAAGTCAAAGACAACTTGAAAGAGTATTTGATCGAGTTAGGAAAAGAACTAGCTCCGGCTCAAAAAGAAGTCAAAGAAGCACCGAAAGCGTCAAAAAAATAACAAAAACTCCTAAGCAAGGCGATTTCTGATGAAATTGCTTTGTTTTTCTATTATTTCCTGTTGAAAGCGGATAATTTTCTTAAAAATGCAGTCTTTTATTTGTAGAAAGTGCAGTGAAATGCTATTCTTAATATAAGTAAATGGGGAAAGGAGCCATTCTATGTCAGGAGGAGAACTAGCTGCATTGATTGCTGCGATCGCATTTGTCGTATTGGTCATTTTCGTCGTTCGTTTGTTGATGCAAGTCAGTAAGACAATGACCAAAGTAGACAAAACGGTCGAAGAGGCAAACACAACCATCCGTGTCATTACCAAAGACGTTGATATTCTTTCAAAAGAGGTTGAAGGTCTTTTGGTAAAAACGAATGAGCTTTTACAAGATGTGAACGGAAAAGTCGCAACCATCGATCCTTTGTTCACAGCAGTTGCAGATCTAAGTACCAGTGTTTCAGAACTAAATGTTTCTGGAAAAAATTTAATTACGCGCGTGGGTAGTCTTGGCCGGACCACTGCCAAAGCAACGGTAGCTGGAAAAGTCGGTCAAACAGCCATGAAATTTTTCAAAGACAAAAATAACCAAAAATAAAAGGAGGACTTTCAATGAGTAAAAAAGGCGGATTTTTATTAGGAGCAATCATCGGAGGAACAGCGGCAGCAGCAGCAGCACTTTTGTTGGCGCCAGAATCTGGTAAAACATTAAGAAATAAATTAGCAAAACAAGCAGACGATTTATTAGATAAAGCATCTGATTATGGTGATTTAGCCAAAGAAAGAAGTACGGATCTTGTCGATATCGCTAAAGATAAAGCGGCAAAACTAAGCGAGCAAGCATCTGACTTCACCGGTTCTTTAACAGCGAAAGTCGATGACTTAAAAGAAACAGCAGCTGGTTCATCAGAAGAAACCGTTGAAGAGTTAAAGAAACAAGCAGGTGATCTATCAGAACGCTTCAAAAAATCAGCGAACGAGGTCAAAGAATCAGCGAAAGATGCCAAAGTAGACGCTGATGACACGGTGCAAGATATCATCATTGATGCAAAATCTTCTGCAGCGGATATGAAACAAACCGTCAAAGAAGGGGCACAAGAAGCAAAACCTGTAGTTGAAGAAGCCAAAAAAGACGGTCAAGCAGCCGCAGCTGATTTGAAAAAAGAAGCTGGAAAAGCAGCAGATGATGCCAAAAAAACAGCGAAAGCAGAAACAAAAGATGCCAAAGCTGACTTAGAAGATGCGAAAGAAGAATTAAAAGATACATTAGAAAAAAACAATCCTGAAGCATAAGTAAGGATACAAAAATTTGATTACTTCAAAAGATAAAACGTTCGCCAGTTAAATCGGCGAACGTTTTTTTGTGATTTGGGTAGTTATTCGCTTGATGCTTGGGTGACTTCCCAATCGCAAAGTTGATAGAGCCAATCCTGCAGGTGACTGAATGGAAAGCCAATTTCCTCAGCGAGACCAACATTGATCGAATAAGCAGGTGTACCATTATAAGGGCCTTGATCGCCTGTTTCTGAAAAGAGCGGGGAAAGACCAGTTTTTTTCGTTACGTATTGCAGCACTTCTTCTAAGGAAACTGTACCTTTTGACGCACCATTGATGGGTCCGGTGAACGAGCTAGTACCTAGAAACGCTAAAAATTTACCAGCCTCTTGGGCATCCACAAAGCCCATTTGATGCGTTAGATTATCGACAGCCATTGGCTTTTGCTTTATCAGATGGTCAATGTAAAAGGTAAAACGTTTTGTGTAATCATCTGCACCGATCACATAAGGAAAGCGGACAAAAACGGACGGGATTTGACTGTATTTTTGGGTCAGGATCTCTTCCACGGTTCGCTTGCCTTGTGCATAATCGACCTCCTCAGAGCCAGCCAGTCTGAAGGGTTCTTTAGCAGGGTCAAAATCCGCTTCAATCAAATTGAAGTGTAATTCATGGTACGCAGACATTGAGCTAGTAACGATGTAGCGCTTCGGTGTGACATGACGCAGTAGAATCTCAATGTCGTTGGAAGTATAAGCAATATTGTCGTAAATGACCTCATAGGTTTCTTTTGTTAATGCCGTTTTGATACTTTCTTCGTCGGTGCGATCGAAGATGATTCTGTTGACTTGATCGCCAAAAGAATCTTTCGTGTTCCCTCGGGTAGCGATCGTCACGTCCAATCCTTGATCAATTAGTGATTGGACCAAATATTTACCGAAAAAACGCGTGCCGCCTAAAACCAACACTTTTTTACTCATAAGAACACTCCTTTTCATGTAATGCCAACATGTTGCGCCGTTTCATTAGGAAAATCAAGATAAGATCAATAATTCTTTTGCTGTCTTGGTAAAAGGTACACAGCCATCTGCAGTGACATACACACAGTCTTCAATGCGGACACCGACCTGATCTGGTAAATAAATGCCTGGTTCGATAGAGAAGCACATGCCTTCTTCGATCACTAAATCATTGCCAGTGATCAAAGAGGGGAACTCATGAACCGTGGTCCCGATGCCGTGACCTAGACGATGGTTGAAGTAGTCGCCGTAGCCATAGCCAGTAATCACATCACGAGCAATCTTGTCTAATTCTCCAGCGGTAATCCCAGGTTTGACCGCTGCTTGCGCTGCTAGTTCAGCTTCAAGAACGATGTCATAAATTTTTCTTTGTAATGCAGTCGGTTCTTTATAGGCAACCGTTCTGGTTGCATCACTGCAATATCCTTTCCAAACGACCCCTAGGTCAAACAAGACGAGTTCATTGGCAGTCACTTTGCGGTCACCAGATACGCCATGAGGACTTGCTGCATTGGCACCAGCTAACACCGTCGTATCGAAGGACATATGGGAAACCCCACGCTTTTTCAACTCGTACTCAATTTCCGCAACGATTGACATTTCGCTGACGCCTTCTTTGATGGCAGCAAATCCAATCTCAAAAGCAACGTCTGCCCACTTGCCAGCTTCTAGCAAGGTGTCAATTTCAGCAGCCGTTTTGGTTAACTGCATTTTTTGAATGACCGGAGTCACATCTAAAGAAAAATCGGTCTGTGGCAAAAACCGTTTCAATGCTTCATAGCGCTCGACGGAAAGGTCATTTTTTTCTAGTGCCAAGGAAGAAACTTGGTAACGAGAGGTCAATTCCTGACAGATTTTCGCCCAAGGGTCTTCGCTATCGAGATAACCGATAATGTCAAAGGGCCAGCCACTATTTTTTGCTTCTTCTACTTCCAGAGCTGGTGTGAAAAGAAAGGGATCTTTTCCAGGTGCGACAAACAAAGCAAGGACCCGTTCATGAGGTTCACTTTTAAAACCTGAAAAATAAGCGATCGTTGCTGGATTAGAAATATAGGCAACATCTGCGCCATTGGTTTTCAACCAGCCATTTAACTCATTGATTTTTTTATCATTCATTTGAAAAAACCTTCTTTCAAGTATTCTTTTTCTATTTTATCATGCTTTAGAAGAGAATAGGGGCGGGGAAAGTAGGAAATTGCTAAGTTTTCATGAAAACAAAATTAAAACGGTTGCAAATGCGGAAAAAATTTGCTATCCTAACAAAGAAATGTAAATAAGATTTTCTGAAAATAGAATAAGGGAGATATATCATGGAAAAACAAACAATTACGATTTATGATGTTGCACGGGAAGCGAATGTATCGATGGCAACTGTTTCACGGGTAGTCAACGGAAATCCAAATGTAAAACCAGCAACTCGTAAGAAAGTGCTGGAAGTGATCGACCGCTTGGATTATCGTCCAAACGCAGTTGCTCGAGGGTTAGCAAGTAAAAAGACCACGACTGTTGGTGTCATCATTCCTGATGTCAGCAATATGTTCTTCTCATCACTTGCTCGTGGGATCGATGATGTAGCGACCATGTATAAATACAATATCATCTTAGCCAACTCTGATGGCGATACAATGAAAGAAGTCAACGTTTTGAACAACTTGTTAGCAAAACAAGTGGACGGCGTTATCTTCATGGGTCATCGCATCACGGATGAAATTCGCGGGGAATTCTCTCGCTCAAAAACACCAGTCGTTTTAGCTGGTTCGATCGATCCTGATGAACAAGTAGGAAGTGTCAATATCGATTACACAGCAGCTGCCAAAGATGCTGTTTCATTATTGGCGAAAAACAATCAAAAAATCGCTTTTGTCAGCGGTGCTTTGATCGATCCAATCAATGGCCAAAACCGCTTGAAAGGCTATAAAGAAGCCTTGAAAGAAAACAACCTTGAATATTCTGAAGGGTTGATCTTTGAATCACCATACAGCTTTAAAGAAGGCTTAGCCTTAGTTGATCGCATCATCAACAGTGGTGCAACAGCAGCTTATGTCACAGACGATGAGTTAGCCATCGGCGTCTTAGATGGTTTGTTAGACAAAGGTGTTAAAGTTCCTGAAGATTTCGAGATCATCACCAGCAACAATTCATTATTGGCTGAAGCAGCTCGTCCACGCTTATCAAGCGTGACGCAACCATTGTATGATATGGGTGCCGTTGCGATGCGTCTATTGACAAAAATGATGAACAAAGAAGATGTAGAACAAAAAACGATCGTCTTGCCTTACGGTATTTCAGAAAAAAGCTCTACGAAATAAGCAGCGATTTGATCAAACGATCAGTGGAACAACGCCTTGTTGTTCCACTTTTTGCTTCAACGATCGTTCGTGTGGGGAGAAAATCTATGGATTTTCTCCTCACACTTTTTTTGCATAAAAAAACTGATCAGCACAAGGCTGATCAGTCATCATTATTGTTGGTATTTTGTTGATTATTGTCTTGCTGTTCCTCATCGTCATCCTCATCATTTGCCGTAGGTGTAACATTGTTGGATGTGTTATTCGATGATGTATTCGACGAACGATTTGTTGAACGGCTAGAAGATGCTTTTCTCCAATAGTCAGCGTAGTTTGCATCTGAACCACCGAGTCCAAATTTGAAATCGACCGTATCTGGTCCGCCAGTGGCCCAATACGAAGTAACGGTACTGCTTGGATTGGTATAGGTTCGATTATCGACTCGCACGGTTCCTCCTGGTTGGGTACCAGTAAACTTGGAAACTTGAGCTTTTTTGACATCACTAGAAAGTTCAAACTTCTGATTCACACCAAAGACTTCTTGGTTTGTTTGATAAATACGATTGATCAAGTAAGCCATATAGTTGGCTGTCCGAGTTCCTGCAGCGCTATCGGTCCCTTTATTGTCATCTCGACCTGACCAGCTGCTGATGGTGATCGATGGGGTGGAGACGACTAGCCAAGAGTCCGACCAGTTGTTGGTGGAACCAGTTTTTCCGACCCAATCGGCATTTCCGAGGTTCCAATCCAATCCGCTGATAACCGATTTAAAGGAACTGGTTTTTTGCTCATCGATGACACTGCGCATCATGTCGGTCATGATGGAAGCCGTCGCTTCTGAAAAGACTTGGACAGGTTTGGCTTCATGCTGGTAAAGCACTTCGCCTTCATTATCTTTGATTGATTCGATGATATAGCCTTGCTGATAAACACCATTATTGGCAAATGTTTGGAAGCCATTCGTTTGATTCAAGACTGTGACATCTGTAACCCCTAATGGCGCTGATTCATACGCCCAGCTATTATCTTCGGGATAGCCCATTTTGCTTAAATAATTTGTGTAGGCATAAAAATGATCGCCTTCTTTTTCCCAAAGATCTTGGAAAATATTTGTCGCTGCGATATTACTGGAAACCTCCAATGATTCACGAATCGACATGAAGGTATTGGTTCCACGGTTTGTGGCATTGACGATCGGCTCACCGGCGTTTTCTCCTGTCCGCCATTTTGCGGCATAGTCAGAAACCATCGATTCAGAGCCCATTAAGCCACTTTCGATCGCCGGTCCGTAAACCAGCATGGGTTTGATACTTGAACCTGCTTGGCGTTTGGCATCAAAGGCATGGTTGAATTGATTGTCAGCATAGTTACGTCCGCCAATAAAGCCTAGTACTTTCCCAGTGGCGTTGTCCATCATGACATTGCCGACTTCGATGGTGGAGTCACCCCAGTTGTCTAGCATATAGCCGTATTTGTCGACGGCATCTTGCATCGCATTATAAATATCTTTATCGATCGTTGATGTGACGGTATAGCCGCCATTAACAAGTTTTTGCTGCGCCAATTCGAAGTATTTTTGATAGGTTTCCTCTTTGGCGTATTCTTCGTCACTGACATCATCTTCATCTGCCAGCTGTTTGGCAATAATGTCTTTTGCTTCATTTAACACAGTGTAATAAAGGAAGCTTTGATCCGTTTGTTCAATGGCTTCTTGTTTTTTGAAGTCTTGCTTCAAGTCATAATTAAGCGCCTCTTCGTATTCTTCTTTCGTGATATCGTGGTTACGATACATACTGAAGAGCACGAAGTCTTTCCGTTCTAAGCCAGCGGTCAAGTTTTCCTTGATCTCACCCGTATTTGTATAAGGGCTGTAGACGATCGGGCTTTGTGGCAGACCCGCAATAAAGGCTGCTTGCGGTAAAGACAGGTCAGCTGCGTTGACGCCAAAAATTCCTTGCGCCGCTTCTTGCACACCTGCGATATTTTGCCCTTTATTGTTTCGACCAAAAGGGGAGATGTTTAAATACATGGTGACGATCTCATCTTTATCGAAAAATTTCTCCACTTCCATGGCTAATAAAATCTCATTGGCTTTGCGTTTAAAGGTCGTTTCACTGGAAAGGATTTGTTGTTTTACCAGCTGCTGGGTCAAAGTGGAACCCCCGCTGCCGCCAAAGCCTGTCGCTTCTGATAATAATGCTCGCACGACTGCTTTTGGTACGACCCCATTATGAATATTAAAATATTCGTCCTCTGTTGCGATGATCGCTTTTTTCAAATAATCTGAAATTTGATCGGAATTAACCGACGTTCGCATTAGGTCCGAGCGAATCGTTGCGATTTTGCTGCCATCAGCGTATGCGAGTTGAGAAGTCTCTGTGATGTCGGTCAATTCTTTTTGTAACTCATCTTTAGAAGGAGCTGCGGTATCTTCCACAAGAAAAGCAAAGTAGCCGGCACCGATCCCTAAGGCTAAAGAACCGCCTAGAACCAGCAAAGAAATAGCAACTAAGAACAAGGCATGTAAAACCCTAAGACTGATGTTGAAATAGAACCAGCCTCTATTTTTGTTTTCTGTATTCTTTTGATTTTTCGTTTTCTGGGACAAAAAGAGTCACCTCAATAAATTAGAATAGATTCCGTGTAATTATAGCAAAAAACAAGGCACTTGGGTAGCACCCTATCTGTTATCGAAAGAAGTGTGGGAGAAAATGCCAGTTGGTGTTTGTATTGAACCAGCGATAATAAAGGAAAATGAACGGATTTGCCTAAAAGTTTCTTTTTTGGTAAAGGACTTTGAGAGAAAGACTTTTCATTGACCTCTTTTTCAGTTAAGATGAACAATGAAGCAATTATTAGGAGGAGAAAGAATGAGTACAGACTTTTTTGAAGAGCTAAAGCAACGCGGATTAGTTCATCAGACCACAGACGAAGCAGCCTTGACCCAACAATTAAATGAAGAGTCTGTGAAACTATATATCGGCTTTGATCCTACCGCAGATAGCCTGCATATTGGTCATTTATTGCCTATTTTGATGTTGCGCCGTTTCCAACAAAACGGACATGTGCCGATCGCATTAGTAGGCGGCGGTACAGGAATGATCGGTGACCCATCCTTTAAAGATCAAGAACGTCAATTAAACACACTAGATACCGTTTTAGAATGGTCACAAAGTATCAAGAGCCAATTATCTCGCTTCATTGATTTTGATGACCAAGAAAATCCTGCCATCATTGCCAATAACTATGAGTGGCTAGGGGAATTGAAACTGATTGATTTCTTGCGTGACACTGGGAAAAACTTTACGATCAATTACATGATGAGCAAAGAAAGTGTCAAACGTCGGATCGAAACTGGGATCTCCTACACGGAATTTGCATACCAGCTATTACAAGCCTATGACTTTTTGAATCTTTACGACAACCACGGTTGCTTGTTGCAATTAGGCGGTAGCGATCAATGGGGGAATATCACCTCTGGGATCGAATTATTACGTCGTGAGCGTGAAGTCCAAGGGTTCGGTTTGACTATGCCATTGATCACAAAAGCAGATGGAACGAAATTTGGGAAAACAGAAGGCAATGCGGTTTGGCTAGATGCCAAGAAAACGACGCCTTACGAGTTCTACCAATTCTGGATCAATACGGATGATCGTGATGCAGTCAAATTCTTGAAATATTTCACCTTCTTATCATTAGAAGAAATCGCTGCGATCGAAGCAGAGTTTAACGCTGCACCAGAATCTCGAGCAGCACAAAAAGCTTTGGCAAAAGAAGTCACTACTTTGGTTCATGGGGCAGAGGCTTATGAACAAGCCGTACGTATCTCAGCAAGTTTATTCAGTGGCAATATCAAAGAATTGAACGCTGAAGAGATCGAACAAGGCTTCAAAGGGGTGCCAAGCCATCAGGTAACAGCAGATGATTCTTTGAACATCGTTGAAGTGTTGACGACTGCTAAAATCGAACCATCAAAACGTCAAGCAAGAGAAGACGTTCAAAATGGTGCCATCTACATTAATGGGGAACGCGTCCAAGACCTAACGTACGAGCTCCAAGCAAGTGATCGGATCGGTGGAAAATACGTCGTGATTCGTCGTGGCAAGAAAAAATATTTCTTATTAACATTTTAATCGCAAAAAGCGAACCGCCTTGTTGGTTCGCTTTTTTCAAATTTTTGTAGAGGAAGGGTTTTTGTTGGAATGGGAAATATAGTGTTGAATGCCGCCGGTTTATTTGCCATGATCTTCTTAGGGTATTTTCTTAAGCGGCTAAATGTCCTTTCAAAAGCGGATGGCTCGATCTTATCCAAAATTATTTTGAATGTGACGTTACCGGCAGCAATCATTTTGAATTTAGCTTCAATGCAAGTACAAGTCAGTGCGCTTAGTTTGATTGTGATCGCGTTGATCATTACGATCGTCCAGATCCTCTTCGCATTTTTCTTGACCAAAAAAGAATCGAACACGCTGCAGCAGTTTGCGATGTACTGCGGTTCAGGCTTTAATATCGGCAATTTTGCGATTCCTTTTGCCCAAAGCTTTTATCCTTTAGGGATTCCGCTGATTTCGCTGTTTGATATGGGGAACAGTATCATGTTGGCAGGGGGAACGACGATTTTCATCGAATTCTTGATTGGAAAGCGGACGACGTTTGAACCAGGGAAAATCTTTTTGAATCTCCTGCGTTCGCCAACGTTTACTATTTATCTAGTGATGCTGATTATCCGCAGTGCGGATTGGAGGATTCCCGAAGCGGCATTGGCGCTTGTCCAACCAATCGGGATCGCAAATACGTTTTTGTCCATGTTTATGATTGGCTTATTTTTGGATTTCCGCTTACCGAAGCACACCACCCAAACCGTGATCAAAATTTTAAGCTTGCGGTACGGACTGGCATTCGTGCTGTTCGCAGCTTTCTATGTTTTACCAATCCCAGTTTTATTAAAGCCAGTTCTTTGTTTGTTAGTGTTTGCTCCAATTCCTTTATTCGGTGTCATTAATTCCGTGATTGCTGGAATGGAGGAAGAAGCGGTGGGGTTCGTTTCTTCCATTAGCTTTTTGATAAGTATGCCGCTAATGACGGGTGTCCTGATGTTATTTGGACTCGCTTGATAAAAAAATACGGCAATGAGCAAAATAATCGCTTTACAAGGCGCTTTTATCGATAATAGAGAAGACTAGATTTAGGAGGAAAAGAAAAATGTTGATTGGTTCACACGTTTCAATGAGCGGCAAAAAAATGCTTTTAGGGGCAGCAGAAGAGGCAGCTAGCTATCAAGCTACTACGTTTATGATCTATACCGGAGCTCCGCAAAACACGCGGCGCAAACCGATCGAAGAGATGCAGATCGCAGCTGGACAAGATTTTATGACGGAAAAAGGAATTTCGAATATCGTCGTCCATGCCCCGTACATCATTAATTTAGGCAATACCATTAAACCAGAAAACTTTGGCTTTGCTGTTTCGTTCTTACAAGAAGAAATCCAACGAGCCCAAGCTTTAGGTGCAACTCAAATCACATTGCACCCCGGTGCCCATGTCGGTGCAGGACCAGAAGCTGGGATCAAGCAGATCATTAAAGGCTTGAACGAGGTCCTTGAAAAAAATCAAACTGCCCAGATCGCATTAGAAACAATGGCAGGTAAAGGCACCGAGATTGGTCGCAGCTTTGAAGAATTGGCAGCAATTATCGATGGTGTCACCTTAAATGAAAAATTATCCGTTACACTAGATACTTGTCACACGAATGATGCTGGCTACAATGTCAAAGAAGACTTTGACGGCGTGTTAAACGAGTTTGACAAAATCATCGGGTTGGATCGCTTGAAGGTCATCCATGTCAATGATTCAAAAAATCCACAGGGCAGCCACAAAGACCGACATGCGAATATTGGTTTTGGCACGATCGGCTTTGAAGCCTTGAATAAGATCGTTCATCATGAGCAATTATCAGCGTTACCGAAAATTTTGGAAACACCCTATGTTGGCGAAGACAAAAAGAATAAAAAAGCCCCTTATGGCTATGAAATCGCGATGCTGCGGGAAAAGACCTTTGATCCTGAGCTATTGACGAAAATCATGGCGGGTGCTTAAACGGTTCATTTAACCATGAGCCAGCTTATTATTGGAGGAAGAAAAATGGACTTTCAGTTGCTGATCGATGCCGCGAAGCAAAAACTGGGATTCAGACAGCTCTCTCAATTTGCAGAAGCAGGGAGTGTCGCGGCAGCTCTGGCTACTGCAGATGGACAGATTTATACAGGGATCTGTATCGATACCAGCTGTTCTATGGGTTTTTGCGCCGAACAGGCTGCGGCTGCGCAAATGATCACCGATGGTCAGCAGCGGGTGTTACAGATGGTTGCAATCAATTCGGCAGGTGAGCCGATCCCACCTTGTGGTCGTTGCCGTGAATTCATCAGCCAGCTGGATCCTGCCAACCATAACACGCAGGTCATGATCGCAGCAGGAAAAATTATGACGCTAGAAGAGCTGTTGCCTGTTGATTGGAAAGCATCAAAATAAAAAGAGTCCCCTTAGACCGCTGTGTTCTAAGGGGACTCTTTATTTTATCGATCCCATGGACGAGCTACGCTTTTGGATAAAAAAACTCCTCAACAAGCAATAGCGCTTTGTTGAGGAGTTGATCGATAGCAATGATTAGAATTTTTTCGCAGCAGCTGCTACGCGTTCTAAACCTTCAGCAATGATTTCTGCTGTTTTAGAAGGATCTGCATTGTGGCCTTCAATGATTACTTCTTCTGTGATGTTCATGCCGAACATACCACCGAAAACTTTTTCCATAAAGGTTACAGCGTTTTCCATTGCGCTCATTTCGCCTGAGTAAACACCACCACGGGCATTCAATAGAACGATTTCTTTGTCTTTCAATAATTGGTTCATTGAACCATCTTCGTTATAAGAAAAAGTAAAGCCAGCTTGGAAGATATAGTCGATGAATGTGTGCAAGGCAGCAGGAATCGTTAAGTTCCACATTGGGAAAGCGAAAACGATGGTATCCGCTGCTGCGAATTTGTTCATCACGTCTTGACGGACAGTCATCAAT
This sequence comes from Candidatus Enterococcus avicola, assembly GCF_047470845.1. Classification (NCBI taxonomy): domain Bacteria; kingdom Bacillati; phylum Bacillota; class Bacilli; order Lactobacillales; family Enterococcaceae; genus Enterococcus; species Candidatus Enterococcus avicola. Next base: position 77,832 of record NZ_JBLGTY010000003.1, read on the forward strand.
TCTTGTTCTTCTTGGTTTAATTCTTGTTCTTGTGAAAGTTTGCCAAATGCTTCAAATAACGTTTGACCGATATAAGGCATTGGTTGTGCGTACACATCAAAGGTTACAACGTCCACATTGTTGGTATCAAGATTTTCAACGAACGTATCAAACATTTTTGCAGATACTCCATCAGGACGGTTATTGGCTTTAACAACTAAAATATTTTTCATTTTTTTCCACCTTTACTTTAAGTAAGTTTTAATCACAAAACGTAGTATACTATAAAATAATTTTGCTTACAATAAATAAGTACACTTTTTTTAAAAAAGCTGGAATTTTACAGTTTTTTTCACACAGATTTGGTAAACTTTAGAGAAAACAGGAGGATTTCTATGAAAATATTCGTGGTCGAAGATGACAAATCGTTAGTCAAAATGATGGAAAACCAATTATCCCGCTATGCGTATCAAACCTTTGTTCCTGAAAATTTCGCTGCAGTTTTAGATGAATTCTTGATGATCCAACCTGATTTGGTTTTGTTGGATGTCAATCTACCTTATTATGATGGGTTTTATTGGTGCCAAAAAATCAGGGAACGTTCGTTGGTTCCAATTCTCTTCATCTCCGCCCGTGACGGCAATATGGACCAAGTGATGGCTCTAGAATATGGTGCTGATGATTATCTAGTCAAACCTTTTTCTTATGACTTGCTGCTGGCAAAAGTAAAAAGCCACATTCGCAGAGTCTACGGGGATTATGCACAGTCTGATCGGGCGAGAAGTTTGAAAGCCGGCGAATTGATCTACTATCCCGAAGCATTGAAGATGGTCTATCGTGAAGCCAGTGAATGGCTGACTGTTCGAGAAGGAGAATTATTGACCCTGTTAATGTCGGCACACCCAGAGATGGTCAAACGGGAACGGATCTTAAATCTATTATGGGATGATGAACGCTTCGTTGATGACAATACGCTTTCTGTTAATGTCGGCCGTTTGCGAAAAAAACTGGCGGCAATGGGCATCAATGATCCGATCCAAACGATTCGCGGAAAGGGCTACGCTTTATCAGTGATAGGTACGGAAGAATGAAAGCATATGCAAGTGTTCATTTACCTAAACTACTCGTTACCTTCTTAGCCATTTCATTGTTCGTTTTAGTGATTTGGTTGGATGGCTATCGAAATTACCTCGTAATTGGTTATGGTCTGCTTCTATTTGGGCTGTTCATTGTTCTTGTTTATTTGGTAGATTACCTTTCCAATACTGCGTTTTATCAGTATATCAAGCATGGAAGAGCGACACACCGAAGCAATGGCTACCTTTCCAAGCAATGGCGCAAGCAGTTCGATGCCCATGAACAGAAAGAGCAAGAGCGGCTGACAGAATTAGATCAGCACCATCAAAATCATATTCGTTTCATGAATATCTGGGTTCATCAAATGAAAACACCTGTCTCAGTTTTGGCGCTAATGGCTGAAAGTGAAGAAGTCGATAGCTATGATCTTTTGGCTGAAACAGATCGCTTAAAAAGTGGCTTGGCGACTGCGCTGAATTTTGTGCGCTTGGAAGATTTCACGGAGGACTTCGTTATCGAATCAGCCTCATTGTTGGAATTGTTAAAACACAGTATCGGTGACCAGAAGCGAAATTTTATTCGCAGTGAAGTCTATCCGAAGCTGATGAGTGAAGCAGATATCACGGTGACAACAGACAAAAAATGGCTAGGTATTTTGCTCTTTCAACTCATCAGCAACGCCATCAAGTACTCAAAGCCAGACAGTAAAGTCTATTTTGAGATCGATCCTTTTTCTAGAAGCTTAACGATCGCAGATGAAGGCTGCGGGATTGCAACAGCGGATCTCCCGCGAGTTTTCCGCCCCTTTTATACAGGTCAGAATGGGCGGCAAACAGGAGAGGCAACTGGGATCGGTCTTTATTTAGTTGAAACGATCAGTACGCAATTAGATATCGATGTGGCGCTTGCCTCTAAGGAGAATCAAGGCACGACAGTTACCTTAACATTTCGGAGGTGAAGGCTTTCTTACAATTTTGTAAGCTTTCTATCATGAAATCGATAACTGATTGCGGTGCCGCCTGCTAAACTGGTAGCAAAGGAGTGAAGATGATGGCTTTACTAGAATTGAAAAATGTATCGAAAACCTATACAGGGGAAGTGTCTGTTGAGGTTTTACAACAAATCGATCTCAAAGTGCCAGAAGGAGAATTTATCAGCATTATGGGTCCATCTGGCAGTGGCAAGACCACCATGCTGAATTTGGTGGCAACATTGGATAAACCGACTTCAGGTTCGGTGATCCTCAAGGGAGAGCAGCCACTAGAATTATCTAAGCAAAAACTCGCGGAGTTTCGTCGTCGGCAACTAGGCTTTGTTTTTCAAAACTACAATTTACTTTCGCCATTGAGCGTGCTTGAGAATGTGATTTTACCACTGACATTGGATCGGGTGGCAGTTCCTGAGATGAAAGAACGTTCGGAGCAGCTATTACGTGAACTTGGGATCTATGAGAAAAAAGACAAACGCATCTATCAGCTTTCCGGTGGAGAGCAGCAGCGAGTTGCGATTGCTAGAGCTTTGATCCATCAACCAGAATTGCTTTTAGCAGACGAACCGACGGGTAATCTTGATTCCAAGGCAGCACGAGATGTCATGGAAATACTAAGTCAGATGAACAAACAGCGAAAAGTCACCACTATGATGGTCACCCATGATCCGTATTCCGCCAGCTTTTCTGATCGGGTCGTTTTCATCAAAGACGGAAAGCTGTATAACGAAGTCTATCGTGGTGCTGATCAACAGCAATTTTATCAAAAAATTCTTGAAGTCCTAGCACATTTAGGAGGTCGCCGTCATGAATTTCAGACAGTTGATCATTCGTAATCTGCGGGGGAATTTTCGAACCTATGCAGCATACTTCGTCAGCAGCGCCTTTGCGGCGATGGTGTTTTATATCTTTAGTCTTTTGCTCTTTCATCCGCAATTGGAAGAAAACTTATCTAATAGCGATACAATTTCAAGCTTAGCTAAGGTTGGTCTATCCGTCGCACTCGTGGTGATCGCCTTACTGTCGCTGTTGTTTTTATGGTATACATTTGTGGTCTTTTTGAAACGACGCAAACGTGATCTGGCGATCTACTTGATTTTGGGGATCGAAGAAAAAGATCTGCGAAAGATTTTGTTTGTCGAAAATGCCCTTTTAGGAACATGTGCCACAGTATCTGGTATTGGGTTAGGGATTTTAGTGACGAAATTGTTGCTGCTGATTGCGCAAAATGTCATGTATCTAACAGAAGGACTGAAATTTATGGTTCCTCTGGAAGGTTTAGGATTGACCTTTGGGATCTATGTCTTTATTTTCCTCTTGATCTCCTTTTTCAGTACTCGGGCCTTGCAAGGAGAACAGATCATCTCATTGATCAAGGAAAATGAAAAACCACGTCCTGAGCCAAAAAGTCATTGGGCATTGGCATTTTCAGGAATTATATTATTGGTGGCGGGCTATGGATCGGTCTTTTATTTTAGCTACCAAACATACTCAATGCTGCCACTTATGCTAGGAGTCTTGTTGACTGTTGCAGGCACGATCTTGTCATTCCATCAGTTCAGCGTATTTCTATTGAAACGATTAAAAAAACGCCCGACCTTCTTACGTGGGACTCGGATGCTGACTATCAGCGAATGGATCTTTCGCATGCGAGACAATGCGGCGATGTACAGTCTGATCGCTATTAGTACCTCCGTGGCATTCGTTGGGATCTCCGTGATGCTGGCGATCGGCAGTTCTTCTTTTTCTTCAATCCAAGGAATCAGTGTAGCCTATGTGTTTCCGTGGTCTGGGCCAGAAGACCTCGATCATTCTGAGGGGAAAATGAATGAAATTAAAACTGCCATAGAAGAAAAAGGGTACTCACCTGTAACGGATAGTGTTTCCTTACTATGGGCCTATGCAAATCTTGATGAATCTGCAGTTATGAATGATTCATTTTATACGACGAATGGCTTTTCAATTATGCGAGAAAGTGACTATCAGAAAATGATGAAACAAATCGGTGAGGAAGCTGATTCCGTTGCAGATAATCAAATAATGACACTTAGTGCTAATTATTCACGTCGAAAACAGCTTCTAGAAGTCCCTGAGAACGAACGCACAAGTATCTATCCACTTGAATTAGGTTCAGAAACCGGTATAAAAAAGGATATTACGATTGTCCACAGCCCCTCAATGCTTTCTCTGAATCACTTTGGTTTGTCAGTTGTGACAGATAAGACCTTTGAGGAATGGCAAGCTCTCTTACAAGAATCTAACGATGATATGGAATCTGGTTTTATTTGGTTAGACTATCCAGAATGGGCTGAAACACCTGAATTGGTATCTGATTTCAATGGAAAGTTAGATAAAGAAAATGCCTTGATCGATCAGCAATACGAAGAACTCAGTCGGGAGTTTGAAGCCAAAGGTGACTATACAGATGAAGAGTGGTCAGAAGCGGCAAAAGACATTCCGATGCGTACGTCTTATACCTCGAAATACCAAGTTTTCCAAGAAAATCGTCAAGGAAATGGCATCATTTTAATGATCACGGTATTACTAGGTTCGGTTTTCTTTATTTTCTCCGCTTCGATTATCTATTTCCGTTTATTTGCAGATTTAGATAAAGATGGTGCGTATCATCGTTCCTTGCATATTTTAGGTGTGTCGCCGAAGGAGCGTCACAACGTTCTGAGACGCCAGCTGCAAGTGATGTACTTCTTGCCAACAGTTGTGGCAATGATCCATTTTGCGGTGGCAATGACCGCTTTGCGTATTTTAGTAGAATTGCCTGTTTGGCAATACTATGGTGTGATCGTTAGTCTCTTTTTGATTTTCCAAATCGTTTTTTACTTTGTTTGTCAGTATCGGTACTTCCAGCAAATTGATCGGATCGCCGATCCGACAGAGTGATTTATTTTTTAGCCAAATCCCTTTCAATCAACACAGATTGGGATTTGGTTTTTTTGTTTGCTGCATTGTTATTTTCTTTCACCAATGAAGCGTTTTAATTGTGTAAATCACCGAAAAGCCGATAAAATTAGTTAACACTGATTCTATTAGGCAGTCGCGGATACCCTGCAAGAATGTGGCAACTGGAAGTCTATTTTTCTCACCGTGAAACGAAAAGACAACTGTTAATGAAAATATTCATGTCGAGTACAGTAATTGCTGTGACCGATGGGTTTAGCTAAGCGATCACTTAAGGGAGGAAACCAATGATCAAACGTTTAGGAAAAGCATTTGCTGTCTTGCTGCTGTTGATTCCTGTTTTTGCTGGTATGCGGGTTGTTTATGGGGAAACCGATGTGGGTGCCAAGCTGATCACCAATGTATCGATCGTTAATAGCCACAACGAGGTCATCACAAGTATTGAAAAGGATGATTCCTTCAAAATAGATATGACCTGGAGTTTGGAGGACTTAGGTGATTTAAAAGCAGGTGACAAAGCGACCGTCACCTTGCCAGCTGAGATTGAAGGCGTTAATAATACGTATGCTTTATACGATGAAAATAACAACTTAGTGGTCAATGTTACCCAAGTTGGCAATCAGCTGACCTTTGTTTTCACGGAATTTGTCGAACAAAATACCAATGTACATGGGGACTTTTATTTTTGGACAAAGTTCAGTGATGACGTGATAGAAAACCAGATCAACAACATCAACTTTGAAACGGCAAATGGGACGCAATCGGTGCCTATTTTTATTCAAGCAGTGGATGATTCAGGGGAGGGTGCCTTACTCACCAAACAAGGACTGTATTTAGGTACGCAAGAACCCAAACGGATCATTGATTGGCGAGTGTATATCAACTCGTTTGACACGGACCAAGTGACGATCAAAGATGGAACGTTTATTGACTTTTTAGGTCCTCATCAGACACTAGTCAGTACGAGTGCTCGAGTGGTCTATGGACCCAGCGTTTCCAACCCAACGTATGTCGAGCAAGTACCGATCGTTTTAAATAGTGACGGCTCCTTTGAAATTCCTTTGCGGGATACAGAGGAACGGATCTACATTACCTACAAAACAGAAACGGATGGTTCATTGGAACAATATACCAATCGGGGCATCCTTGATGCTTTGGTCAATGATGTGCCAAGAACAAGCAGTATTACTGGCTATACGCCACGCTATGGTGGCGGTGGTGGCGGAACCGGTGAACCAGGAGAGTCCAGTAGTACGGAACCAAGTAGTGAAAGCAGCACCAGCAGTAGCACGGAACCAAGTAGTGAAAGCAGCACTAGTAGCAGCACGGAACCAAGTAGTGAGAGTAGCACAAGTAGCAGCACGGAACCAAGTAGCGAAAGCAGCACAAGTAGCAGCACGGAACCAAGTACTGAAAGTAGCACCAGTAGCAGCACGGAACCAAGTAGCGAAAGCAGCACAAGTAGCAGTACGGAACCAAATAGCGAAAGCAGCACAAGTAGCAGCACGGAACCAAGTAGCGAAAGCAGTACAAGTAGCAGTGCGGAACCAAGTAGTGAAAGTAGCACCAGCAGTAGCACGGAACCAAGAAGTACAAGCAATACAGTGGAAGGTTTGCTAAATAATAGTGGGTCAAGTCACTCTTCCAGCTCGGCAAGAAGTGATGGTGCCAACCATAATAAGCAGAAGCTTCTCCCGCAGACGGATGAAGTCTTGAATGATCGGTTGATTTTCTTAGGGATAGTCATACTGTCTATCATTACCTATATGACGCTAAAAAAATCAATGGGGAAAAGTCCCTTCAACAGATAACAAAAGTCTACAACGGGCAAAAACAAACATTATTATCCAATGGGGACTTGGGTTAGCAGAAAACAGAATAAAAAGTAGCGACAAAACCGTTCATGTGTTTTGATCGACTGATTCAGTAAAATTTAGTTTTTTTTGCTGAAAGAGGTCATCAAGGGCATTATCGGTTTTTTTTTGCTATTTTCTCGATGGGTTGACCTACCGTTTTTACGCTTGTAGCCCGTCGATTACAGAAAAAATTTGGCTGTTTTGGAATTCATAAAATGGTTTCTGTAACATTTATCAAGCAGAAACGATGCGGATAACTATCTCACATACCCTTTTTATTCGCGAAGAATATTTGTATTCTTAGAGCAAGTTAATGATCATAAACCGCTTCCATACGCTGACGCTTTTTCGACATATGACTGGAAATGTGCGAGAAATATCAGAAGTTCCCTTAGTCTAGTTAGTGTTTCGGACCCTTTTTTCTAGAAACTGATTTTTGTTTCGATTGCTCGAAAAATGAGCAGAATTCTTCAAAAACATTTACTGACCAATGAATTGTGATTTTGTTAACAAGAATGAGCGAAGAAGGGTTTAGTGGTATGCACAAGAAGCAATTTATAAAAACCTAAAGCGTTTTGATTACGAAGCAAGTTTTTCTTCAAACTGAACAAACCAAAAATAATAGAGAAGGTGGAATGAATATGAGTAAAAATGGTTCTCCAAAAGTGACAAAGATGCAGGTGTTTCCGATTGCTGGGTATGACAGTCCGACCCTTACCTTAAGCGGGTGTCATGCACCTTATTTTACGAGGAATATTGTTGTATTAGAAGACGAAACTGGGAATAGAGGCATTGGTGAGATCCATGGCGGTGAAGACATCACCAAAATGCTGGAGAGTTACATTCCTTTTGTCGTGGGTCAAGAAATTGCCAATTATCGTAATGTGATTACAACGATTCGCAAAAATGCAGCGGCGATGAAAGGAAATGATGGGGAAGGACTTCAAGGGTTGGATTTAAAAAATCTGAAATTTGTCGTCCAAGCGGAGGCAGCGGTTGAATGTGCGATGCTGGATCTGCTTGGCAAGTTTCTAAATAAACCGATGTGTGCATTATTAGGTGATGGTCAGCAGCGTAATGAAGTTGAAGTGTTGGGGTATTTGTTTTATATCGCCGATGCAGGGAAAACCGATCTGCCTTATCGCATAGAGGAAGAGCCAAAAGATGAGTGGGAGCGCATTAGAAGACAGGAAACCTTAACACCAGAGGGAATGGTGCAGCAAGCAAAAGCACTTGAGGCACGCTATGGGTTCAAAAATTTCAAAGTCAAAGGTGGCGTGCTGAAGGGAACAGAGGAAATGGAAGCAGTAGTTGCTTTACATGAGGCGTTTCCAGAAGCGCGAATCAATATTGATCCTAATGGTGCTTGGTCGTTAGCAGAGGCAATCGAGCTTTGCAAAGACAAATTAGACACGATTTCTTATGTGGAGGATCCATGTGGTCCTGAAGCAGGTTTTTCAAGTCGTGAGATCATGAATGAATTCAAAACAGCCACGAGACATCAAGTGGCAACAAATATGATTGCGACCAACTGGCGACAATTTTATCATGCATTAAATTCAAAAGCAGTAGATATCGTTTTGGCTGATCCGCATTTCTGGACATTAAACGGAAGTGTTCGCATGGCCCAAATCTTGAATGACTGGGGATTGACTTGGGGTTCTCACTTAAATAACCATTTTGATATTACGTTGGCAACGTTCGCACAGTGTGCCGCAGCTGCACCAGGAAATATTACACCAATCGATACACACTGGATTTGGCAGGATGGACAAGAACTTTGCGATGACACTGTCTTGATTCAAGATGGCGTGATCAAAATCACCGATAAACCTGGCCTAGGTATTGAAATCAATATGGAGAAATTGCTGGAAGCACATCAATTGTACCAGTCAATGGACCCCAAATACCGTGATCGTGATGATTCAATTGCGATGCAATACTTTATTGAAGATTGGCAGTTTGACTCAAAAAAACCTTGCTTTGTGCGCTAAAGGTATTTATTGAAGGACTACTTGATGTCAGAGATATAGCTGAAATTTTTGATTGAAGTTTCGGCTATATTCCTCTTTGACTGATCTATTATTCGGAGGGATATAAAAAATGAGCTATTTAGCTATTCTTGGCTTTGTCATGATGACATTGATCACGGGGTTATTACTAAGAAATAAAATTAATATACTTGTCTGTTTTGCATTGATACCTGTCGCATTTTCTTTCTTAAGCGGGGCAAGCTGGACAGCGACGGAAGGATATATCGCTGACGGTCTTGATATGACACGAGACATCTTTTTGATGATCATGTTTTCATTACCTTATTTTTCTCTGATATCTGATGCAGCAGTCTTCGATATTATGGTATTCAAGTTTTTGAAAAAAGTAAAAATCAAAGCGCCGATTCTCTGCAGCTTGACTGTGTTTATTTCGGTGATCACCACATTAGATGGAAGTGTCATGTCGACCTATCTAATTGCGATCCCGTTGTTTTTGCCGCTATTTAAGAAGTTGAAAATCGATCCGGTGATACTCGTCTTTCTTTGCTCAGTCGGTATCATGTTAGGATCGATCACACCATGGAACGCACGGATCTTACGAGCTGCAAGTCTGCTTCCAGATGTACCTAATGCACCGATGACCTTATTTACCACCTTGCTACCTGTTTGGATCACTGTCTTTATCGGAACGATGATCCTTGGTTATTTCTTAGGTCTAGGTGTCCACAAAAAGCATATGGCAAATGGAGAAAAATTTGAAGGGATCGCTGATTCATTAGCGAAAGAGCAAAACTATGGACCGCTTGCTCGTCCCAAGCTATTTTGGTTCAATCTGATCTTGACCATCCTCTTAGTGATCGCTTTGTCGTTTTCAAACCTGCCTTCTTACTATATTTTCGCAGCTGGTTTGATCATCGCTTTATGCGTGAACTATCCAGACTTCAAAGATCAAAATCAATTGATCAGTAAATATGCTTCAAAAACATATCCGATTGCGCCCATCGTTTTGCTTTCTGGGGTTGTCGTAGGGATCTTGCAAGGAACGGGCATGATGGATGCGATGGTTCAAGTTCTCGTGAATATTATTCCCGCAGCTGTTGGTCCCTATGTTCATATTGCGATCGCTATCTTTAGCACGCCATTGATGCTGTTGTTTACCAACGATACTTGTTTTTTTGCGCTCATTCCGATCATTGCAGCTTTAGCAGGAGAATATGGTGTTGCTCCAGATATTGTTGCCTTGACATTATTCTTTAATATTGGTGCGTTTGCTTCACTGATTGCCCAACCACAAATCATCATGGCTTGTGATTTAGGGGAAACCAATGTACGAAAATTCTTGCGTTATTCCTTCTTTAAATTCTGGGGAATCAGCTTGGCATGGACGCTAGTAGGGATCGTATTGGGGATCTTTATTTAAAAATGTTCTTTAGCACATAAATTCACTGTTTTTCGACGAAAAGTCTGCACTCGATACTCTGTATTCTTTTTTGGGGAAACAGTATATTAAAAACTATCAATTTGACTAGGAGAGATTTTGATGATTCCAAAAATCGTAAAAATGGAAGTTGTCCCTGTAGCAGGACATGACAGTATGCTATTAAATCTAAGTGGAGCCCATAGCCCTTTCTTTACTAGAAATATCGTTATTTTAACTGATGACACAGGTAATACAGGTTTAGGAGAAGTGCCAGGTGGTGAGAAAATTCGTCAGACATTGGAAGACTGCCGTGAATTAGTTGTGGGTCGGACTTTGGGCGAATACAAAAACATCGTAAAAGAGATTCACGAACGTTATGCGCAGTTGGATGCTGGTGGGCGCGGGAACCAAACATTTGATTTACGAACGACGGTTCATGTTATGACTGCTGTTGAAGCGCCATTGTTGGATTTACTAGGACAGCACATGCAGGTGCCCGTTGCCGCTTTGTTAGGTGAAGGACAAGTGCGCGAATCAGTGAAGTTTTTAGGTTATCTGTTTTATGTAGCAGATCGCAACAAAACAGACTTGCCTTATGCTTCTGACAATACGCTCGATGATTCATGGGGAGCACTACGTCGTGAAGAAGCGATGACCCCAGAAGCAATCGTCAAGTTAGCGAAAGCTGCCTATGAGCGCTATGGTTTTGAGGACTTTAAATTAAAAGGCGGCGTGTTATCAGGGCAAGAAGAAGTACAAACCGTCAAAGCGTTGAAAAAAGAATTTCCCAATGCTCGGATTACCCTTGATCCGAATGGCGGATGGTTACTAGATGATGCAATTGCGCTTTGCAAAGACCTTCACGGCGTATTAGCGTATGTAGAAGATCCTTGTGGTGCAGAAGGTCGCTTCTCTGGTAGAGAAACGATGGCAGAATTCCGCCGAAAAACAGGATTGCCGACGGCGACGAATATGGTAGCAACGGATTGGCGAGAAATGAAAGCAGCGATTCGCTTAGATAGTGTGACGATTCCGCTGGCAGATCCGCATTTTTGGACGATGCAAGGCAGTGTACGTGTGGCGCAGTTATGTCATGACTTAGATTTGACTTGGGGTGTGCATTCCAATAATCATTTTGATATTTCTTTGGCGATGGTCGCTCATACTGCAGCGGCAGCACCTGGGGAAGTAAATGCCGCAGATACCCACTGGATTTGGCAAGATGGCGAAGGCTTGACCAAAAATCCGCATCAAATCAAAAACGGTGAAATTACCATTCCAAGAAATTCCCATGGCCTTGGGCTGGAACTTGACCGAGAAAAGCTAGATGCGGCGCATCAACTGTATTTAAAAGAAGGCTTAGGGGCGCGCAATGATGCGATTGCCATGCAGTACTTGATTCCTGGCTGGACATTTGACAATAAGAAACCAGCTTTAGTCAGAGAGTAATCGAGAGAATACAAATTAATCGAAGCTTTGAGTGAGAGGATTGACCATAATGGAAAAAGAAAAGATTAAAGGGATCATTGTTCCTTTACTCACGCCAGTGAATGAAGAAGAAATGATTTGCGAAACTAAGTTGCGAAAGATCGTACGGCATGTGATCGATCATGGTGTTCATGGCATTTTGGCTTTTGGCAGTAATAGTGAGTTTTATATGTTCGAACATGATGAAATGCTTGCAGCAACAGAAATCATTTTAGATGAAGCCGCTGGAAAAGTACCTGTTTTCTTTGGGATGGGCCCAATACGTACGAAACATGCGGTGGCACTTGCCAAACGGGCAGCAAAATTGCCGATCGCTGGTATTTCCGTTTTACACCCAATGTTCATCAAACCCACAGAAGAAGCACTGTACAATCATTTTAAAGCAATCGCAGACGCGGTTTCCGATACGATGGTGCTTTTGTATAACAATCCAGCAAGAGCTGGGTATTCGTTGAGTCAACCATTGATCGAAAAGCTGGCGCATACCGTTGAGAATATCGTAGGGATCAAAGATTCAAGCGGAGATTTGACCTTCCTAAGCGAATTGGTTCGACGGAATGCTGATGTTGGCTTTCGGGTGATTGCAGGAAAAGATACCATTGTTTATCCTTCACTCTGTGTGGGAGCAGTCGGCGGTGTGTGTTCAACGGCAAATATTTATCCTGAATTGGTTTGCGGTATTTATGACCAGTACGTATCTGGTGATTTTCAAGGCGCGCTAAAGAACCAATTTACCCTGAACCCGATCCGTTTATCGCAAGATGCAGCAAGTTTCCCTTCAGCTACCAAAGATATGGCAAACTTGATGGGCTTGAATGTGGGACCTTCGATCTTGCCGACGGAAGCAAGTAAGGGCGTTGTCTTAGACAAGATGATTGATGAAATGAAGAAGGCGGGTTTCTTATAATCAAGCCTAACTATAGAAAAGGGGGTGGATTCATGGAAGAACAGCGAATTGTGATTGCAGCAGATTCTTTCAAAGGAAGTGCCTCCAGTAAAGATATCTCAATGTGGTTAGAAAAAGGGATTCGTCGGGTTTTGCCCCATAGTCCTATCGATAAATTTTCAGTCGCCGATGGTGGAGAAGGCACAGTCGAAGCTTTAGTTGATGCCTTGGCAGGAAAACGAAAAAGGATAACTGTTCAAAATCCATTGGGAAATCCTGTGAAGGCGCAATATGGTGTTTTACCTAATCAAATCGTCGTATTAGAAATGGCAGAAGCAAGTGGGATTACTTTAATCGAGCAAAATGCTGAGAATGCCTTAAACGCTTCGACTTACGGGGTAGGGGAGTTGCTTTTGGCTGCCCTCGATGAAGGCGCAAAAGAGATCTACCTTGGCATAGGCGGCAGTGCAACGAGTGATGGCGGGACTGGAATGGCAAAAGCATTAGGAGTCTCCTTTTACGACGATCAAGGAAAGGACATCCCGAGAGGATTAGCTGGATTAGCAAAGCTTGCTTCGATAGATATTTCTAAAATCGATCCACGATTAAAGGATGTAAAAATCAATATTTTATCGGATGTAACGAATCCGTTAGTCGGTGAAAAAGGTGCCATTGCTATCTATGGTCCTCAAAAAGGCATTCCGATTGACCAAACGAAAACCTATGATCAGTGGATGAAACATTATGCCTCTGTGATCAAAAAAGAGATGCAGATTGATATTGCTGACGCACCAGGTGCAGGGGCAGCAGGCGGTCTAGGGGCTGCATTGCAAGTGTTTTGCCAAGCCAAAACGTGCAACGGTATTGAAACGATCTTAGATTTAGTAGAAATTGAAAAGAAAATTGCCCAAGCTGCTCTCGTCATAACTGGCGAAGGCAAGCTTGACCAGCAATCGCTGAACGGCAAAGTTCCTGTGGGGATTGCCGAGCTAGCCAAAAAGCACCATAAACCGGTGATTGCTGTGGTCGGTAGTCGGGAGAAAGAGGTTTCGGCAGCTTATGCCGCTGGAATTAACCTTATTTTGCCAATTATCCATCGACCAATGAGTTTGCAAGAAGCAATGACACAAGTAGAGGAAAATGTGGTGATCGCTGGAGAAACCGCGATCCGAGCATATTTATTAAATCAACGAAAGTAGGAGATGGTATTGATGAAAGTAGGATTTGTCGGTTTAGGAATCATGGGAAAACCAATGGTGAAAAATATAGTAAAGAATGGCTATGAGGTTATTGTGTTTGATTTTAACCAATCCGCAATCGATGAAGTTGCTTCAGCTGGTGCACATGCAGCCGAGTCAGGCGCCAAGGTGGCAGAAGCAGCAGAAGTGATCATTACGATGCTGCCGAATTCTCCAAACGTAGAAGCGGCACTATTCAATCCTGGAGGGATCGCTGAAGGCTTGTCAGCTGGTAAAACAGTCATTGATATGAGTTCAATTGCGCCAAAAGCCAGCCAAGACTTTGCGGCTCGTTTGAAAGAACAAGGAGTCCATTTTATTGATGCGCCTGTCTCTGGTGGAGAACCAAAAGCCATTGATGGGACGATCGCGGTAATGGTTGGCGGAGAAAAAGCAGTTTTTGAGAAATATGAAGCTTTATTGAAGACGATGGCTTCTTCTGTGACACGAGTCGGTGAAGTAGGAGCTGGAAATATTACGAAACTTGCCAATCAAATGATTGTAGCAATCAACATCGCAGCTATTTCTGAAGCTTATTGTCTAGCCAAAAAAGCAGGTGTTTCTCCTGAAGCAGTTTATCAAGCCATTCGGACAGGTTTGGCAGGAAGCACAGTCATGGATCAAAAATCAGAAAAGATTTTTTCTGGTAACTTCGATCCTGGTTTCCGTATCGAATTGCATATCAAGGACTTGCAAAATGCATTAGACACCTCACATGATAGTAATGTTTCTACACCATTTACAGCATCTGCAATGGAGATTATGCAATCATTGAAAGCCTACGGATTAGAAAAAAGGGATCATTCTGCAATCGCAAACTATTATGAAACGATCAATGATTTAAAATTGCAAGGTTAACAGTAACAAATCGAGGTCATTTGTTTTCTTTTTCATTGAAAAGAGAGCACAAACTGCTCACAACTAAAAGACATAATAAAAGAGCGTTTCTTCTCAGAGGAACGCTCTTTTTGTTGCGTGTATTGAAACTCAAAAATACAGTGTAAAAACAATTTTGCGTCCACTGGAAGACAGAAAACAGGGAAACGTTGCTGGTGCTATGAGTTAGGCTGTTGATGGATGCTCAGGCTGATTGGAAACAGATGACTTGAACAAGAAATGATACCATCGATTTTAAATGCGAAGTTTGTTACGCTGAAGCATTTGCTTGTTCAACAAATCATCTCTCTAGATTAGACAAGCGATAACTCATAAAAGCAGCCGACAACACAGTAAAATCACTCAAATTACGTGGATTGTAGCCCGTCTTTTCCGTGATGCGATTCAGTTTGTTTTGAAAAGTATTCTTGTGTAAAAAAAGTGCCTCGGCACACTTCATAATACTACCATTGTAGCGTTTATACGTTTCAAAGATCAATTGGAACTGCTCAATCTCCTCAACTGTCAGACTGCCAAGCACTTTCTTTTGCAATTGTTTATTATCTTCTGCAGAAATCCCGACAAAGAGCAACCCATAATCCATTTCTTGATAAGAAGAGATGGTCGCACTTTTTTGATTGATCAACCAATTGACGGTTTTTTGCGCCTTTTCATAACTAGACCAATACTCATCGGTGGTTTCTGCTAAACCGCCGATCCCAAAGGACATTTGACGATCAAAACGCTTAGAAATATCCTTTTGCATTTGCATCAGTAGGGGGATCAGCGAAGCTTCTTCCTGCTTTTCGAAAAACAGGCAAATTTCTTGATTGATCAGCGAGAAGAAACTACCTGGAAAAATGTGCAAGTGCGATTGGATGGTATGGAGCAGTTTTTCATAATTCAGATTATTTTTTTCTCTAGTAAAAAGGAATTTCCCTATCACGAGGATGCGCGGTCGTTCCAAATCAATGTCCAAGAGCGAGGCTAAATAAGCCACCAAGCTATCATCTCTTTGAGGAGCGATCAGCATCGTAGCTAGACTGTGGTAGTTTTGCCGTTGATGGAAATTTGTCAATTGAATCCAGTTTTCTCGGATCAAAATCTCCGTCATTTTTTTGATAATATTCCCCAAAGGTTCTACCTTTGTACGCTCGCCAGTAATTCCAATAATTGCTACAACGGATTGATTAAAAAGGACCGGGATATTGATTCCTTTTTTTGCTCCTTTAAACTGATTGTCATGTTCAATCGTTAATGTCTGTTGATTTTTGGCTGCTAAACGGGCGCCTTCATGACTGGTACCAATCCGCACGGTATCTGTACTAGCTATGATCGTACCCGAGGTATCAAAAAGATTGATTTCATGGTTGATGATATCTTTTAAGCTTTTAACAATCAATTTTGCTACTTTTGGCTCTAATTCCATCGATCACGTACTCCTAAAGATTGATTTGCTTATACTTGAATTTTAGCACAAAAATGGTCATATATTATATATAATATATATTTAAATGATAAATATTAAACTGTTTTGTTGGCGGAGGTAAAAGTTCGAGAGAGTTTCAAATGCGGAAGAGGGTGGTAAATATCTTTTCTATGTATAATACTCGAAATTAAAGATGCCATTTTATGGCCACTTTCCTTTTTTTTTCGGCGCATGTTTTCTCTGAGAATTTATTATAATTTCCTTATCAAGTTATCTTGAAATATTCATTTAGGAAGTGAGGAAATGAGAAAACTGGTTGGAATTGTGTTGATTTTGCTGTTAGCGGGATTATTGCTGCTGGTGTTTGGTTTCGATCATTCTTCAGCAAAAGAACGAGCCGGAGGGAATTTATCGTTTTCTGTCCAAACGAATCGAGTGATCTATGATGAAACCTTGAAAGTCATTACGATCCCGGTACGGCCGAACAAAACGCTGACTTCACAAAACGTTTGTATCCGTTTAACTTATGGTTGGGATGGCAATGGACACAGTGAAAAGGTGATTGGTGAAACGTATCTAACAAATGTCGATTGGTTTTCAGGTGTTGAAAACTACTTAAGGATCTATGCTGAGATGGCCATCGATGAGATCAAAAGTGTGGATAAAGTAGATTTAGTTGTGATTTATGACGGTGAAACAACGATTACTGAAAACTTGAAGCCTAGTCAATGGCAGGTAATAACACCCCCGAGCTCTAGTGAGACCACGAACTCTGAGATAAGCGCAAGCTCTAAGGTGTCTGAAGAAACAAGCTCTTCCTTTAGTAGTATCGAACCAAAATTTAGCGACTCTCAATCGACGGATCCAAGGACTTCTACTACGGAAAACACAAGTCAGGATTCTCAAAGTATCGAAAGTAGTCACAATGCAAGTGAGTCAGAAAACTTCAACACCCAACCAGTTAGTGAGAGTGAATCGACTCAGATAACTAGGAGTCGAGAAACCACCGCAACAACAGGAACAACGACCGTTAGTGAAGCGGCATCTGAGAATCTTTCAGATTCAGAAACGAAACCAAACAAATTAGCGCCGAACCAAAGTCAGTCAAGCAAGCGAAGTGTTTCCTCCAATGATCCCGCAGGCAAACAACTCGCTAAAGCATCGTCTTCAGTGAAAATGGAACAGGAACAACGTACGGAGACAAGCAGTGCTAAGGAGGTCAATGGAGCCTTACTACCGAAAACCGGCAGCAAAAATACGAGTATTCGCTATTTACTCTTTGGTCTAGGCGTGGTTATCCTTACTGTCTTCCTTTACTGGCTGAATCGAAAGTTATTTTCTGATGAGAGACAGTAAAGAAAAAAGCCGAGGATAATGAGAGAATTGATAACCCACGATTGGAATTTTCTTCCCCAGAAAGCACAATCACGTTTTGTTTTACCGTTTTTAACAAAAAGTCTGACGATCGTTTTGAGGCGTCAGACTTTTTTTATGAAAATATACAGATAACGAAAGGAAAATTTGTTAAAAGTGATTTGACAGAAAAGAGCGCACGGTGGTACGATCACCAAACACTGCCAGCTTACAATTTTGTAAGATGACAAATTTAGGATAAAAACAGCGTTTGCTGATTATACGAGCGAGGGAAATTTCATGTTACAGGCACTTTTGGATACGACAGAAAAACAAATTTATGCGTTTCTAAGTTATTGTTACGAAACGAACAAGAAAGACTATACAATTAAAGAGCTCTCAGGTGTTTTCGATAGGAAAACCAACAAAATGCAGTCGATCGTTCAGCAAGTAGAGGTGTTTCGTGCACGCTATCCTCAGTTTACTTTGACCTATGATCGGTTGGAAAAAGAAGTGTCGATTACTTTTTCTCCACGATTTCTATTGAGCCAAGCCTATAGTGTATTGTTGCAGGGAACCGTTGGGTTTATCTTGCTGGATGCACTCTTTCAGGGGGATTATCATTCCCTTGAACAACTCAGTCACAAAACCTTTAGCAGTCCCCGCACGATTCAACGAAAATTGCAGGAGTTAAATCATGTTTTGGCGAATTATCATTTGTCCTATAGTTTAAAAAAGGGTGATCCTTTGGCAGGTGCTGAATATGCGATCCGCTATTTTTATCATCTTACCTATTGGCAAATTTTTGATGAGAAGGACTCACAAGTCTTGGCATCGATCAAGGAGAAAGAGCAGGCTGAAGCGTTGTTTGAAACCCATGCTTCTTATATGAGAAAAATCGATATCGATAAATTTCTTCATCTATTCGCTATCTCCGTGCAAAGAATCCATCAAAAGCATCCGCTTTCGTTTTTACCAAACGAAGTACTAACCTTTGAGCACCCATTAATTGAAAAAAATCAGTTTGATCAGGTCTTTTTGAACCCACTGTTTAACAGGAATCATCTGCCGTTTTCTGAAATTTCGGAGGTTGAACGCAGCTTCTTGTATTATATGTTTGGGGTAATGAACACCTATCTTGAGGAGGATCTCGATGCTGCTAACATCTCGTGGCTGACTCAGCCAAAGTACCAGCAAGAAGCGCAGCTTGTTGAAAAATTAGCCGTGTATTTTCGGTTGACGTTTACAGAAGCCGAAAAAAACTATTTATTGGTTAATCTGGTCATGATCCATTCCGCCTCTGGCTGTTTTGGTACGCGACAAAAAAGCGATAGTTTTGGCAAAACATCCGACGAGCAAGAGCTGCAAGCCGCTTTTCCAGTGCTTTATCCAACCATGAAACGGTTTTTTTTGGAAGCGACTGTTTCTTTACCAGACTTGCGTAGATTACTGCAAATGAATGATCGCTTGATTTTCCAATACTGTATGTTACTGAGAGTTATTTTTATCAAATATGAACAGCCGGTCACGTTCTCGATCCATTCGAAATACGGAAAAACGCAAGAGCTTTGGATCAAGAACCGCTTGATGAATGCCACGCATCGAGCAATGGCTCATTATTCGCTGTCTCAAAAACCAGATTTGGTGATCAGCGATTATCCGATCCATCAGGAATTTTCCGAGGAAGAACAGCCTTACCTCTTTTATTGGAATGGTCACCCAAGCGCAAAGGAATGGAAACAGCTCAAGCAAGTGATCAAACAGATCAGAAGTGCCAAGAACAAGGCAGCGTTCGCCCAGCTGGCATTCACCCAAACGGAGTGAGCCCGCTATAAGATCGAGCAAATAGAACTTATAATTTTGCCAAGCTTTTGACCAGCAGCAATAGGGCAAACGTGAAAAGCATCAGTGATAAACGAAGTTGTCAAGAAGCAAAAACAGGAGCATCGATGTTCCTTTTTCGCTTCTTGACTTTTTTTTACAGAGATGGCATGGTATACATATTATCATAACGTTTTTTATTTAAAATCGTTGCAGAAATGGTGTTAGGAAGAAGGGGTAACTTTGACAGAAGTATTAGCACTGCAAAATATTTCCAAATTGATTGGAACCAAACGAATCATTGATGATGTTTCCTTTGTGGTGGACCAAGGACAAGTCGTTGGTTTATTAGGGCCCAATGGGGCTGGGAAGACGACGATCATCCGAATGATCGTTGGCTTGATGAAGCACAACACAGGATCGATTGCCATTATGGGAAATTTATTGGATTCTTCTTTTAAACCAGCGATTGCCTCAGTCGGAGCGATCGTTGAGAATCCTGAGTTTTATAATTATATGACCGGTTATGAGAATTTGATGCAGTATCAGCGTATGGCGAAGAAAAAAGGCACAGCCTCTGAGCTAGAAGCCCTGATCCGTCAGGTGCATTTAGAAGGACATATCCATCAAAAAGTCAAAACCTATTCATTAGGGATGCGTCAGCGTTTAGGTGTTGCCCAGGCGCTGATCCATCAACCAGATCTATTAGTTTTAGATGAGCCGATGAATGGTCTGGATCCTAAAGGCATGCGGGAGTTTCGGGAAATGATTCTTTCTTTGCGAGCAAAAGGGGTCTCTGTTTTAGTTTCCAGTCATCAGTTAAGCGACATCGAGCAAATTGCGGATCATTTGATCGTGGTGCAAAAAGGAAAAGTCACCCATCAAGTAGCAATGGCAGAGTTGAAAGCAGAGAAAAATGTGTTGATCATCAAAACCGATGATAACTTGCAAACAGAAGCGCTGTTAAAAGCTTCCTTTGACGTCGAGGTCTTGCATGTAGAAGACGAATTGCACGTCACGCTGCAAACAGATCAGCGTTCTGAAATCGCTGCAGCGATCGTGACGGCGGGTATCGGCTTAAAAGAACTACGGACAAAGCAATCTTCTTTAGAAGATACATTCTTGGCTTGGACCGAAGAAGGAGGTTTGTAAGCATGCTGACATTGATTAAAAATGAATGGATCAAATTAACCAAAAAGCGTTCTACTTGGATCATGCTACTTTTATTGGTTTTAATGACGTTTGGCTTGACCTATGTTGTACGCTTAGGTAGTCCAGAAATTGGTGCCAATGATTTATTTGCTTCTTTAAGCGATATGACGTCGTTCTTAAACTTATTTGTAGTGATTGTGGCGGCTTCTTCAGTGGCGGAAGAGTTTAGTCGAGGAACGATCAAGTTCTTATTGATTCGGCCTTTTTCCAGAAGCCAAATCTTAGCAGCAAAAGCCATCAACACGTTTTTATTTGCGCTTTTAGGGACCGCTGTTTTACTAATCAGTAGTTTAGCAGCCGCCAATTTATTTTTAGCAGCTGAATCACCTTTTGCTGCTACTGGTTACAACGGGCTAGCGGCGATTCTCGTTGCCCTTGTTTTTGCGGGAACCAACTTGCTATTGATTGTCTTTTATATTGCATTGACCATCTTTATCTCAGCCGTCATTCGCTCTCAAAGCCTGGCAGTAGGCTTAGGCTTGGGTATGTTGTTTGGAAGCAGCATCATCAACTCGATCATGCTTTTTGCGCAAGAAAAATACCCATGGCTGAAGTGGAATCCATTTAATTTTATGAATATCAAAGAGCAGATACCGAGTGTATTAAATAGTCCTGACATGCAGATGACTGCTTTTGATCCGGGATTGGGCTATTGGGAAATGGCGATCGGGATCCTTGTTTACAGTGTTTTAATCTACCTTTTAACAAATTGGTTATTCAACAAAAGAGATGTCGCATTAAGTTGAGGAAACGAGTGAAAGTTTTTGGATAAATCCAGCTTTCACTCTTTCTTTTTGTGTTTTTTTCTAGTAAAATGATTCATTGAGAGTACAAGAGAAAGGAGAGTTTTCGAATGGTTAGTGTAGGAATCGTAATCGTGATCGCTGTTGTTGCAGCATTACTAGGCGCTGTCGGCGGCTTCTTTTTGGCGCGTAAATATATGCAAGATTATCTAAAGAAAAATCCTCCCGTTAATGAGGATATGCTTCGCTCGATGATGATGTCAATGGGTCAAAAACCTTCTGAGAAAAAAATTCGTCAGATGATGCAGCAAATGAAAAACCAAAAGTAGGTTTTTTCTAAAAAGCGGGCTGATTTTATCAGCTCGCTTTTTATTGCGGCAAAACGCAGCAACGAATAAAAAATATCCCCAGGCTACTTTATTTATTTCTGTTCTGTAAATAGCGGGGGAGTAAATGTAACTGAATCCAATGAATATTCGGAAAAATCGCAAAATTTAGGCAACAGGTCATAAAGAAATGGAGAGTGTTATGTCAATATTTAGGAAGTTAGGTTGGTTTTTTAAACAAGAAAAGAAACATTATTTGTTAGGCGTAGGCTCTTTAGTCTTGGTCGCCTTGGTACAGTTGGCACCTCCGAAAGTTATCGGGATCATCATCGATGAGATTGCGGAAAAAGAGAT
This sequence comes from Candidatus Enterococcus avicola, assembly GCF_047470845.1. Classification (NCBI taxonomy): domain Bacteria; kingdom Bacillati; phylum Bacillota; class Bacilli; order Lactobacillales; family Enterococcaceae; genus Enterococcus; species Candidatus Enterococcus avicola. The sequence continues at coordinate 99,788 of NZ_JBLGTY010000003.1, forward strand.
CTCGATGCAGACGATCTTTTTTTGGGTCATGATCTTGATTGCTTCAGCCATCGCTCAATACGTGTTTCGTTTTGTCTGGCGAACGCATATCTGGGGCAGTGCCGCTCGGCTAGAAAAAACGTTACGCAGACAGCTATTTGCACATTTTACAAGGATGGATCAGTTGTTTTATCAAAAGCATCGGACAGGTGATTTGATGGCCCATGCCACCAATGACTTGAATGCCATCCAAAATGTGGCAGGGGCAGGGATCTTGACCTTTGCCGATTCCTTCATCTCGGGAGGGGCAACCATCATTGCGATGGTTCTCTTTATCGACTGGCGGTTAACGATCATTGCACTATTGCCGCTGCCTTTCTTAGCAGTCATGGCACGGGTTCTTGGCAGCAAATTGCATGATGCGTTTCGTGACTCGCAAGAAGCCTTTTCTTCCATCAACGACAAAGCCCAAGAAAGTATTACTGGGATGAAAGTCATCAAAACCTTTGGACAGGAAAAAGAGGACATCGCTGATTTTCAAACCAAAATCGACCATGCCATCATCAAAAACCGCAAAGTCAATTTTCTGGATGCCTTGTTTGATCCGTTTATTACGATCATTATCGGAATCTCCTATGTGCTGACGATCATCGTTGGCGGCAATTATGTTATGGATGGTACCATCTCGATCGGTCAATTGGTATCCTTCATCAGTTATATCGGTATGTTAGTTTGGCCGATGTTTGCCATCGGACGTCTGTTTAATGTGCTGGAACGAGGCAATGCTAGTTATGATCGGGTTGCCGAATTGTTGGCGGCAAAGACCCATATTATTGAAGCTAAAGATGCGGTCGATGCCCCAGCCCAAGGAACGGTGAACGTTCAAATCAATGATTTTCACTATCAAGGAGATGATTTTGCCCTGCAAGACATCCACTTTACTTTGCCAGCGGGTCAGACACTAGGTGTCGTCGGGAAAACCGGTGCTGGAAAAACCTCTTTGATGAAGCTCTTATTGCGAGAGTATGATTCATTTGACGGGGCGATCACCTTCGGGGGCATTGACAGCAAGCAATACTCCTTGAATGCTCTTTTGGGGTCGATCGGTTATGTTCCGCAAGATCATTTCTTATTTTCCATGACGATTCGAGACAATATCCGCTTTGCGCAACCACGGGCTTCTCAAGCAGAAGTGGAAGCAGCTGCTGGATTGGCAGTGATCCACGAGGATATCAGTCAGTTTCCTGAAGGGTACGAAACGATGGTGGGGGAACGTGGTGTTTCTCTTTCTGGCGGACAAAAACAGCGGTTATCCATTGCCCGTGCTTTGATCACTGATCCCGAATTATTGATTTTAGATGACGCCCTTTCAGCAGTAGATGCCAAAACGGAAGAAGCTATTTTACAACAGTTGCGGACGTTCCGTCAGAATAAAACAACGATCATTGCTGCCCACCGCCTAAGTAGTGTCAAGCACGCAGAAGAAATTCTGGTGATCGACAATGGGAAAATCAGTGAACGTGGGACCCATGAACAATTATTGGCTGCAAATGGCTGGTATAAAAAAATGTGGGACAAACAGCAACTAGAAGCCAAAATCGAAGGGAGTGAAGCCTAATGCAAGAATCAGAATGGAGTAAATCGATTCCCTTTAAAGAGCAAAAAAACATCATCAAACGAATGTTTCTTTTTGCCAAGCCATTTCGGAAAACCTTCTATGCAGCGATCTTTTTTGCTTTTGTGTTATCAATCGTCAATATCCTGTTGCCTTTGATCATTCAAACCTTTATGGATAATTATTTGACCAATCAAACGGCGACCCAGCAAGTCATTTATTTCTTTGCTGCATTGTATTTCTTTGGGGTGTTAGTAAAAGCTGTGATTTGGTTTTTCCAATGGTTCCTTTATTCGATGGGTTCTTTAAAAACCTATCAGTATATTCGAGCAAAATTATTTGAAAAATTGCATAGTCTTGGGATGCGCTATTTCGATCAGACGCCAGCGGGTTCGATCGTTTCACGGGTCAGCAACGACACAGAAACGTTGTATGAATTTTGGTATGTCTTCTTGATGGTATTGACAGGAATTTTTGCGGTGGTTTCTTCTTTTGCCGCCATGTTCCGCATCAACGTCAAAATTGCCTTACTGAACTTGATTTTTCTGCCGATCCTAATGGTAGTCATCTGGTATTATCAAAAATTCAGCTCTCGTATCTATCGTCAAATGCGGGAAAAACTGAGTCAGCTGAATACGAAATTGAATGAATCGATTTCTGGTATGCAGATCATTCAGCAATTCCGTCAAGAGGCGCGGCTGAATGAAGAATTCGAAGCGACCAACGATGATTATATGAAAACCAGATACGCTATGATCCGCACAAATGCGCTACTATTATCACCAATCATTAGTTTGTTGTATGCCTTAGCGATCGCCTTGTCATTGACGGTCTTTGGGTTTGATGCCTTAGAATCGCCCATTGAAGTCGGGTTGATTTTCGCTTTTACGACCTATATTCAAGGATTCTTTAATCCCATGACACAGATGATGGATTTTCTCAGTGTCTTTACTGATGGGATGGTCGCCGGCAGCCGTATTTTAAAGATTATGGATAACGAAGAATACACGCCGCAGCAAAACCCCGATGCTAGTCAAACCATCACCAAAGGAAAAATCGAATTTCGCGATGTCAGTTTTTCCTATGATGGTAAAAACAACGTATTGAATCATATTTCTTTCATCGCCTATCCAGGTGAGACCGTGGCTTTAGTCGGTCACACAGGAAGTGGCAAGAGCTCGATCATCAATGTGTTGATGCGTTTTTACGAATTCGGGGAAGGGCAAATTTTGATCGATGATCAAGATATCCGCGACTTCACGATGGAAGAGCTTCGGAAAAAAGTCGGACTCGTATTGCAAGACGCCTTCATGTTTTATGGGGACATCGCTGACAATATCCGCTTATTGAATCAGGACATTCGTGAGGAACAGATCGAAGCAGCAGCAAAATTTGTTCAAGCAGATGCCTTTATTCAAAAATTACCTGGTAAATACCACGCCAAAGTGATTGAACGGGGCGCCAGCTATTCAAGTGGGCAGCGACAATTGATTTCCTTTGCCCGCACCATGGTGACCGATCCGAAAGTGCTGGTCTTGGATGAGGCGACTGCCAATATCGATACTGAAACAGAAGGGCTGATCCAAGAAGGGTTGGCAAATATGCGTCAAGGGCGAACCACGATCGCGATCGCCCATCGATTGTCTACCATCCGCGATGCCGAGTTGATTTTGGTGCTTGATAAAGTCTCGATCGTCGAACGAGGCACCCATGATGAACTTTTGGCTCAAAAAGGGTTGTATGCCGATATGTACCGTTTGCAGGCAAGTGAAGTTTAATAGTTTTGATAGAAACGCTAACCTTAAAGACTTTCGTTTTTAAGGTTTTTTTGTACGAAAAAAGAAAGAAGGGATGAATATAAAAATAACGAACAACGATTGACAGCGCTTTCTACCTTTGCTATGATAAAGATAATAAAACTGGTTCTAATGGATAGTGATTGTTGATTTTTAACAAGCTAAACCTGATGAAGCTGCGGTATTTGCGCTGCTTTCATGAGGTTTTTTCTGTGTTGACTGTTGGCTCAGCAATAAAGACAAGCAATGAACCATATCCGCAATGATAAAGTAAGTGGGGGTAGGACATGAAAATCAGTAAAGTGTTAAACAATAATGTTGTGATCACTACCGATCAAAGTCAAAACGAGATTATTGTTATGGGGCGGGGGATTGCATTTAAGAAAAAAGTGGGAGATGAAATTTCTTCAGAAACGGTCGATAAAGTGTATCGCTTAGAAAATCAGACGATCTTATCTCAATTTCAAGAGCTGCTTGCTGACTTACCACTGGAATATCTTGAATTATCCAATGAGATCATTGAGTATGCTCGGCGAGAATTGTCATCCCCCATCAATGATTCCATCTACATCTCGCTGACAGATCATATGCACTGTGCCATTGAACGATCGAAAAAAGGAATGACGGTCAAAAATGTCTTATTATGGGATATCAAGCGTTTTTTCCCCGATGAGTACCAAATAGGCTGCAAAACAGTAGAGAAAATCAAAGAACATTACGGGATTCAGCTGCCAGATGACGAGGCTGGCTTTATTGCTCTGCATCTCGTCAATGCGCAAACTGAGAATGGTGACCAAGGCAATATTGCTGAACTAACCCAAACGATGCAAGACATCATAAACATTGTTAAATATTTTTTCAAAACAACCTTTGATGAAGAGTCCGTTTATTTTTATCGCTTCACTACGCATTTGAAATTTTTTGTTTCAAGAATGCAAAACCATACTACTCATGTGGATGAAACCGATGAAGATCTTTTGGCTATGGTCAAAGTGAAGTATCGAAATGCGTATCAATGCGTACAAAAAATCGCTGAGCTATTAGAAAATCAGTATCAGTATCAAATGTCCAGTGACGAAAGTTTGTATTTAACGATTCATATTGCCAGACTTGTGCAAAAGAATCGTTGATTGAAAAAACAAGAAAGGAGAAGGATTTCTTGATTCATGAGAAGGTGTCGAAAAAGAAGAATTTCTTCGCAATGATTCTTATCAAACGTCAGCTTCAAGGCATCTGACCATGTAGCAAGAAATCAAAAAAAGAAAACATTTTGGATAGTGACATTCAGTTGGCTAAACCTTCAATACAAAAAAATTGGAGGAATCAAAAATGGGAAAATATCGTGAATTAGCAGAAAAAATCGTAGCAAATGTTGGTGGGAAAGAGAACATCAATAGCTTGACGCATTGTATCACACGCCTGCGTTTTAAATTAAAGGATGAAGGCGTCGCAAATGATGAAGTCTTAAAGAACATGGATGGGGTCGTGACGGTCATGAAGAGTGGCGGTCAATACCAGGTGGTTATCGGAAACCATGTACCTGATGTCTATGCAGAAGTGATCGATGTAGCAGGAATCAGTGGTGATGCTGAAGAAACAGCTTCAGGTGGCAACTTGTTTGATCGTTTGATCGATATTTTGAGCGGCTGCTTCCAACCCTTCTTAGGGGCTTTGTGTGCGGCGGGGATGATCAAAGGACTAAACGCACTGTTGCTTTTTATTGGTACAACAGGCTTGATCGATTATACAACGACGACTGGTACCTATGTGATGTTCAATGCGATCGGCGATTCGATCTTCATGTTTATGCCAGTGATCTTAGGGTATACGTCAGCGAAAAAGTTTCGCTTAAATCCAATGGTGGGAATCATGATCGGGTCAGCGCTTTGTTACCCAACGATTCAAGGATCTGCTTTGCAAGCCGCATTTCTTGCAGGCGCTGGCGAGGGAGCTGCTGCACCGTATAGCTTGTTAGGCTTGCCTGCGTACGAAACGTTTTTAGGGATTCCGTGGGTTGGCGCAACGTATACTAGCAGTGTGGTGCCGGTCATCTTTATCATTGCCTTTGCTGCACAAGTTCAAAAACTTGCGAAAAAAATCATTCCTTCTGTTGTCCAAACGTTCTTAGTGCCGTTCTTGGTTCTCTTGATTGCATTGCCAATTGGGTTTTTGGTGATTGGACCTGTAATCAGTATGTTGACGGATCTTTTGAGCTCAGGATTTGAAGCGTTGATGGACTTCTCACCAGTTGCCTATGGCTTGTTGCTAGGTTTCTTCTGGCAAGTATTGGTTATTTTCGGTCTTCACTGGTCAGTCGTACCGTTACACATTATGCAAATCACGCAACTTGGTTATAGTCAGATTTTGGTAGCTACGTTTGGTGCCAGCTTTGCTCAAACAGCCGTAGTGATGGCGATGTACTTTAAACTGAAAGATAAAAAACTGAAAGCACTATGTCCACCAGCTATTATCTCAGGGCTTTTCGGTGTAACGGAGCCAGCGATTTATGGGATCACGTTACCGAAAAAAATGCCGTTCTTCTACTCAATGATCGGTGGTGCGGTCGCAGGTGCCTTCTTGATGATTAATGGAACAACGAGCTACACCTCTGGTGGGTTAGGGGTCTTTGGCATTTTCAACTATATCACTCCAGAAGGCGACGCTAGTGGCATGTGGTTCTCTGTCTTCGGAATCTTGATTGCTGCAGCGATTGGCTTTGGTTTGACCATGGCTTTCTGGAAAGATGATGCAGTGGAAGAAGAAATCGCAGAAGGACAACCAGCGATGACTGTTCGAAAAGAAGTGATCACTTCTCCAGTAGAAGGAACGATCGCGCCACTAAGCAGTGCCAAAGATGAAGCTTTTGCTCAAGGAGTGCTAGGAAAAGGCATCCTGATCCATCCTTCAAAAGGCGAAGTTGTGGCTCCTTTTGATGGTACTGTGATGACATTGTTCCCAACCAAACATGCCATCGGGTTGATTTCTGAGAATGGTTTAGAACTTTTGATCCATATTGGTTTGGATACTGTTCAATTGAATGGTGAGTTCTTTGAAGCGCATGTGAAGCAAGGCGATAAAGTCACTCGTGGGCAAAAATTGATCAGCTTTGATAAAGATGCATTGATCAAAGCAGGATTCAATATTGAGACCCCAGTGCTAGTGACCAACTCAGCGGATTATTTGGATATCATCGAGTCTGACAAACGAGAAGTTGGTTGTTCCGATGATTTGATCACGGCTTTAGTTTAGGAAATGTTTACCTGCAAAACTGCTATATAAGGATAAAAGCGATCGGTCGTGAAGGCGCGATCGCTTTTTGACAGTCATTTAATTGGGAAACAGTGAGTCCTTATAATGAAGGTTTTTATCATAGGTTGGTTCAGCGATTATCGTTGATGAAGTGGGGCGCTTATCATACGCCATCCCAATATCGATCAAATGCTGCAGATTTTTCTCATAATGTTCCGAAAAGACGACTGCATACAACAAATCTAGCAAGTAGCAAACCGAGGTATTGATCGTAAAATTCGCAATCTTTGAATAAAGCCTTTCTCTTGTTGTGATATTTAAGACACAATCGCTTAATTTCGCTAACGCATTCTCGCCAATACTGGTCATCCCAATGATGGAGACCTGCCGTTCGGCGAGGATCTTACCGATTTCTTTAACCATTTTGTTTTCACCTGTGTAAGAAATCAAGATCGCGGTCGTATCGGAGGTACAGTTGGATGCCTCATAGGCACTTTCGCCGAAGGTATCGCAGACGTGGATACTTTTTCCTAAACGCCGTATCTTCAAAACAAAGTCTTGAGAAATCAAGGTGTTGGCATTGCTGGCGAAAATCCTGATATGGTTGGCATTGAGCAACGATTGTTTCGCTTTTTGTAATTCATCATGATGGATCAAGGAAAGCGTATCTTCAATCGTTGTTTGTTCAAGCTTTGCCAACTTTTTGGCGATGGTCATAATCCCGTCATGGGAAGAGAAGGGAAAGTTCGCATCCACATCGGTAAAATGGCTGCTCATATAAGTTTGCTCTTCCACAAAGGCCGTTTTTAAGTCGAGCCAACCATTGAAGCCTAATTTTTTGGCGATCCGAATAAAAGTAGAAGGATGAACATAGGTTTTTTCAGATAATTCCTTGATGGTTTGATCCGCCATCGCGGTCGGATTGGCTAATAAATAATCAATCAACGATCGTTCGGCGGGTGCTAGTTTGATTTGGCGCATTTTTTCTTGTAACAACATGGTATATATGCTCCTTTTTACATTTTTTTATGATTATTTGTAAATGTTTTTTACAGAAATTCGTTTTTATTCAGTACCTAGCGAATCGTTTACATCCTCATTATTCCTTATTTGGTGCTCTTTGTAAATCTTTTTTACAAAATACCTGCAAGAAGAAACGAGATTTGCAAACGCTTTTTCTAAATATGCTATTTACATTGAATCAAATGTTTTTATGAATGATAATAAGAATGTAAATAAAATAGCAAAGGAGCAATACAATGACAAAAGGAATTAAAATTGCAACCATTGGTGGCGGCAGCAGCTATACCCCGGAGTTAATGGAAGGCTTTATCAAACGCTATGAAGAATTGCCGATTCGTGAGATTTGGCTAGTAGATATCGAAGCAGGAAAAGAAAAATTAGCAATCGTTGGTGCGATGGCACAACGGATGTGGGATGCGTCACCCTACGATGTAAAAATCCACATGACATTGGATCGAGAAGAAGCATTAAAAGATGCTGATTTCGTTACGACACAATTCCGAGTAGGATTGCTGAATGCCCGTATCAAAGATGAACGAATTCCTGCCTATTACGGCATGATTGGTCAAGAAACCAACGGCCCTGGTGGTATGTTCAAAGCGTTTCGTACGGTTCCAATCATTCTTGAAATCGTTGAAGACATGAAACGCTTGTGTCCCGATGCCTGGTTGATCAACTTTGCGAATCCAAGTGGTATGGTGACTGAAGCAATCGTGCGTTACGGAAAATGGGACAAAGTCATCGGGTTGTGTAACGTGCCTGTCATGGCAACGATGGTTGAACCTGCGTTGCTTGGCAAAGAACCTGACGAATTGATTTACAAATTTGCAGGATTGAACCACTTCCACTGGCACAAAGTTACCGACTCCCACGGCAATGACGTTACGATGGACATTATTGATAAAATGTATGAAGAAGACAATGGCTTACCGAAGAATATCTTTGATGTACCATTTTACAAAGAACAGCTGGAACAAATGAAGATGATTCCTTGCGGGTATCACCGTTATTACTATCGTCAAGAAGAAATGTTGAATCATGCGATCGAAGAGTACAAGACTGTCGGTACACGCGCACAGCAAGTGAAACAAACCGAAGCCGAATTGTTTGAGTTGTACAAAGATCCTGAATTGGATCATAAACCAGAACAGCTGCAAAAACGTGGTGGTGCTTACTACTCAGATGCAGCGTGTGAAACGATTGCTTCCATTTATGCTAATAAAAATACCCAAATCGTCGTTTCAACCAAAAATGAAGGCGCCGTTCCAGATCTTCCTGCCGATTGCGTAGTCGAAGTAACAGCTTACGTTGGCGGACAAGGGGCTAGAAATGTTGCCTTTGGTGAGTTACCGACAGCTGAAAAAGGTTGGTTACAGGTAATGAAAGCAATGGAATTATTAACGATCGAAGCAGCTGTGACGGGGGATTACAATATCGCATTACAAGCCTTCACCATCAACCCATTGGTTCCATCAGGTGATACGGCAAAACGTGTCATGGACGAACTGTTTATTGCCCACAAAGATCACTTGCCTAAATTTAAGGAAACGATCGCACGTCTTGAAAAAGAAGGCGTAGAAGTACAAGATGAAGTAGCCCGCGAACTTGATCGCGAACTAGTTAAATAAAGAGAAAGTAGGAAAGAAACATGGCATTTAGAAAAGACTTTTTATGGGGCGGCGCAACAGCTGCCAATCAATGTGAAGGAGGCTACCAAGAAGGCGGACGCGGCTTGGCAAACGTTGACGTGGTACCGATCGGCAAAGATCGTTTTCCAGTCATTACTGGTCAAATGAAAATGTTCGATTTTGATGACGAACATTTCTACCCAGCAAAAGAAGCGATCGATATGTATCATCGCTACAAAGAAGACATCGCGCTATTTGGCGAAATGGGCTTTAAAACCTACCGTTTGTCGATCGCTTGGAGTCGGATTTTCCCTAAAGGGGATGAAACAGAACCAAATGAAGACGGCTTGAAGTTCTATGAAGATCTTTTCAAAGAATGCCACAAATATGGGATCGAACCATTAGTAACGATCACTCACTTTGATTGCCCAATGCATTTAGTTGAAAAATACGGGGCATGGCGTTCTCGTGAATTGGTCGGATTCTATGAAAACTTGTGTAACGTGATTTTCAACCGTTACAAAGGATTAGTAAAATACTGGTTGACCTTCAACGAAATCAACATGATTCTCCATGCGCCATTTATGGGAGCAGGTCTTTACTTTGAAGAAGGCGATAACGTTGAGCAAGTGAAATACCAAGCGGCTCACCATGAGCTATTGGCCTCTGCGATCGCAACGAAAATCGCTCATGAAGTCGATCCTGAGAACAAAGTAGGCTGTATGTTAGCTGCTGGCGCATACTATCCATATACAAGCAAACCAGAAGATGTCTGGGAATCACGCAAAGCAGATCGCGAAAACTATTTCTTTATTGATGTTCAATCACGTGGAGAATATCCACAATATGCGCTGAAAGAAATGGAACGTAATGGGATCGAAATCAAAATGGAAGAAGGCGACCTTGAGCTGTTGAAAGCTCACACCGTAGACTTTATTTCCTTCTCTTACTATTCTTCCCGCGTATCAACCACGGACGCTGAATTATTAGAACAAACGGCTGGCAATATTTTTGCCTCTGTGAAAAACCCATACTTGGAAGCAAGTGAGTGGGGGTGGCAGATTGATCCACTTGGTTTGCGCATCACAATGAATGACATTTATGATCGCTACCAAAAACCATTGTTTATCGTTGAAAACGGCTTAGGAGCTGTGGATACACCAGATGCAGATGGCTATGTGGAAGATGACTACCGGATCCAATACTTGGCAGAGCATATTCAAGCAATGAAAGATGCGGTTGAACAAGATGGTGTCGACTTATTGGGTTACACGACTTGGGGTTGTATCGATTTAGTTTCAGCTGGAACAGGTGAAATGAAAAAACGCTATGGTTTCATTTATGTGGACCGTGACAATGAAGGAAACGGCACCTTGAAACGAACAAAGAAAAAATCATTTGATTGGTACAAACAAGTGATTGCTTCAAACGGTGAAGATTTATCGAATAACTAATTATAAGAAGCTGCAGTTGATCCCTTAGAGAAATCTAAGTAGATCGACTGCAGTTTTTTTAAAGTCTTTTTAAAAACTATTGAAACGAATGATTTGTAATAAGTAGAAATGGCTGTTCAGAGATTATTGATAACCGACAATGAGAGTGCTGTAAAAGGCTTGCGTTGCAGCAATTACAAAAAAAGGCGACCTTAAGCATGACATGTTTTGTCCTTAAGGTCGCCTTTATCCATTTTTTAAAGAACTTTTTCAATTTCTGGAATCATTTTTTGAGGATTGGTTTGTGGAGCAAAACGCTCCACGACTTTACCTTGGCGGTCCACCAAGAATTTCGTGAAATTCCATTTAATGGCTTTGCCTAATGTACCCGGTGCTTCTGCTTCCAAATAGCGAAACAAGGGATCTGCGTCTTTGCCATTGATCACCGTTAACTTGTGCATCGGAAAATCAACACCATAGGTGGTTCGGCAAGCGGCTGCGGCTTCTTCGGCTGAGCCGACTTCTTGTTTGAACTGGTCAGAAGGAAACCCTAGAACGACCAACCCTTGGTCTTTATAGGTTTCATAAAGACTTTGTAATTCTTTGAACTGCGGGCTCAACCCGCACTTTGTAGCTGTATTGACGATCACCAGCGGTTGACCTTCGTAGTTTGCTAGCGAATAAGTTTCGCCGTTTTCTAATGTTGCTTGGTAGTCATAGATTGACATAGCAAACGCTCCTTTTAATGTAAATCATAGTCGATAGTTTCTGAGATAAGTATAGAGCAAAGTCTTCAAAAAAACCAAGCAAACTTCTTGGCGCATTTTATTTCTTATAAAAAACAAAAAATCCAGCGGCCGTTGGGACCGCTGGACTCTTATTATGCTTCTGGTAAGACTTCTGGTTCTGCTTCTTGTGGATGAACGACAGATTTAGTTTTCCATACCCCAGAATGCCAGCGATAGATCATTAAGACGCTGCGCAATGCTTCGTCAATGGCATAAGCGATCCAAACACCGATCAAGCCAAATTTAAAGACGATGGCCAGTGAGTAGGAAAACGGTAAGCTGATGACCCATAGAACAATTAGGCTACAGATCAATGGGAACTTCACGTCACCACTTGCATTTAATGAACCAACTAGGATCATATTGACTGCACGCGCTGTTTCTAAGACGATCTCTACTAAAAAGACACCTTTAGCAATCTCGATTACTTCGGTATTGGAAGTAAAGATCCCCATGATCGGTTCAATAAATAGATAGGTCAATAAGCAGATCGTTACCGAGGCGATGATCCCGATCACCATCGTGCGCATGCCTCGCTGATGCGCACGATCGAATTCACCCGCACCGACATTGCGTCCAATCATGATTTGGTTTCCTTGACTTAATGCGGAGGCGATCAAATAAACAAATTGGGTGATAGCTGTTACGTAAGATTTTGCAATCAAGACACTTGCGCCAAGTTGAGCCACGATCATCGTCACTACGACTTGCGCTCCTTGATAGGAAAGAGACTCGCCAGAAGAAGGCAATCCGTAAGTCAAAATGTTTTTCATCACGCCCCAAGAGACATTCGAGAAACGGGCAGATAAAACAGAAAAATTCACATGTTTCTTCAGCAACATGGCGGCAATTAGAAAACCGATCGAATTACCGAAGACGCTAGAAAATGCCAATCCAGTCACACCGAAATTCGGTAAACCAAAGGGGCTGTATAAGACAAAGTAATTGCCAATGACGGCTAGGATACTAGCAAACATCGGTACCAATAACGCAGGTTTTGTGAAACTGTGGCTACGCATGACAGCAATTATGACCGCCGTGATCGATGAAAGGAACAGACTTCCGCCATATACTTGTAAGTATCCATGACCTAAAGCAACTAATTCAGCATCTAAGCCCATGAATCGCAAAAGGTAGGTTGAGCCGAAAAGGAACATCAAGCTGATCAAAATCCCGATGAACAATGACCCAAAAAGAGCGGTATTGATGACTTTCGGTATCTGGTCGCGTTTTTTCGCACCAATCAATTGTGCGATAATGATCTGAGTACCCACGGTGATGAAACCGTAAATAAAGACCGTTAAATTCAATAGTTGATTGGCAGCACTGACGGCCGCTACTGCTGGCTCGGAATAATGAGAAATCATCCAAACGTTGACATTCCCAATAACGACCCGCAAAAATAGCTCAACAAAAATCGGCCAGCTGAGAAAAATCAGTTCACGGTCTGATTTTCCTAAAAGTTTTTTCTTATTCAATTGTAAGGACTCCTTATTTTCTATATAATAGACGTATCTTGAAAATTTTACAAAAATTGAAAAGAAAGTCAATGTAATTTTCAAAAGTAAAAGCAGGAATATCTTATTATTTTTTGTAAGCAGATGAGTTGAAAGAATTTGCTTTTGAAAGTAAAGTATGGGTAGTCCAAATTGGAGGGAAATATATGTATGATGTAATTATCATCGGCGCAGGCCCTGCGGGGATGACAGCAGCGCTTTATGCGTCAAGATCGAATTTATCAGTACTAATGATTGAACGTGGAGCACCTGGCGGACAAATGAACAATACGGCTGAGGTTGAAAACTATCCTGGCTTCGAATCAATCTTAGGCCCTGAATTAGCATTTAAAATGTATGAAGGTGCCATTAAATTTGGTGTTGAAAATGCCTATGGGATCGTTCAAAGCATCACGGATCAAGGTGAGTTTAAAGAAGTTGCCACCGAAGACAAAACCTATCAAGGGAAAACAGTCATCATTGCCACAGGATGTGTACATAGAAAGTTAGGCGTCAAAGGCGAAGAAGAATTCGCAGGACGCGGTGTTTCATACTGTGCGGTTTGTGACGGTGCCTTTTTCCGTAACAAACGCTTGATCGTTGTTGGTGGAGGCGACTCAGCAGTCGAAGAAGCGATCTACTTAACGCAATTTGCTTCTGAAGTAACGATCGTTCACCGTCGTGACGAATTACGAGCACAAAAAATCATCCAAGACCGCGCATTTGCCAACGAGAAAATCTCTTTTATTTGGGATTCTGTTGTGGAAGAAATCAAAGGCAATGAGATGGTCGTAACTGGCGTGCAAATCAGAAACGTAAAAACGGATGAAGTGACAGAAGAAGCTGCTGGCGGTGTCTTTATCTATGTTGGTTTAGATCCGTTGACAGAACCATTCAAAGCCAGCGGTATCACGAATGATGCTGGCTGGATCTTAACAAATGATCAGATGGAAACTTCAATTCCTGGTGTTTACGCGGTTGGCGATGTTCGTGAAAAAGGCTTGCGTCAAATCACGACGGCAGTCGGCGATGGCAGTATTGCTGGTCAACAAGTGTTTGATTTTATTGAAACACAAAAGGATGCTCAATTAACAAAATAATCTAATGGAATTAGCTGTTATTTTTAAAGTGTCGATCACTTTTGATAGCAGCTTTTTTTATTTTTTGTTTGGTTATTCTTTGAGAAATCTGTAAGTAGTGTTATACTAATTTTAGAGCATTTTAACGGAAAAAGGAGAGGTTATTTTATGGCATGGGAACAAACATTTCATCAATGGAAAAACAGTGAACACTTAGATCCACAATTAAAAGAACAATTGACCGCATTAGAAGCAGATCCTGCGATGTTAGAAGACGCTTTTTATATGCCTTTGGAATTTGGGACTGCTGGCATGCGAGGGATTTTAGGACCTGGTATCAATCGGATGAACATTTATACGATTCGTCAAGCAACGGAAGGCTTGGCTCGCTTTATGGATACACAAGATCCCGATACAAGACGTCGTGGCGTAGCGATTGCCTATGATTCCCGTCATTTTTCACCTGAGTTCGCGATGGAAGCAGCAAAAACATTGGCAAAACATGATATTCCAGCCTTTGTCTTTGAAAGCTTACGTCCGACGCCAGAATTATCTTTTGCTGTGCGTTACTTAAAAACCTTTACTGGAATCATGATCACTGCTTCTCACAATCCAGCCGAATACAATGGCTACAAAGTATATGGGGAAGATGGTGGGCAAATGCCACCAGCAGATGCGGATGCATTGACAAAATTTGTTCGGGAAATTGAAAATCCGTTGGAGATCCCTGTATTAAGTGAAGAAGAAGCCAAAAACAGCGGCTTGATCTCTATTATTGGCGAAGAAATCGATACTGCCTATCTGAAAGAAATCAAAGAAGTCACGATCGATCAAGAATTGATCGATACGGTGGGCAAAGATTTGAAACTTGTCTATACACCACTTCACGGAACAGGGCGGATGCTTGGCGAGAAAGCGTTGAAACAAGCTGGTTTCCAACAATTCATTATTGAACCCTCACAAGCGGTTGCTGATCCAAACTTCAGTACAGTAAAATCACCGAATCCAGAAGAGCACTCTGCCTTTGAATATGCGATTGCTTTAGGAGAAAAAGAAGGTGCTGATCTATTGATCGCAACAGATCCAGATGCCGATCGCTTAGGGGCTGCAGTAAGAATGCCAGATGGCAACTACCAAGTCTTGACAGGTAACCAGTTAGGTGCATTGATGATCCGTTACATTCTAGAAGCCCATAAAACAGCTGGAACATTGCCAGAAAATGCAGCAGTCTTAAAATCGATCGTTTCTAGTGAATTGCCAACAGCGATCGCTAAATCCTACGATGTTGATATGATCAATGTTTTAACTGGCTTTAAATTTATTGCCGAAAAAATCCAACAATTTGAAACAGACCATTCTCAAACTTTCATGTTTGGCTTTGAAGAAAGCTATGGCTACTTAGTTAAACCATTCGTACGGGATAAGGACGCGATCCAAGCGCTCGTTTTATTAGCAGAAGTGGCTGCTTTTTACAAACAATCAGACAAAACATTGTATGATGGTCTGCAAGATATTTTTGAAGAGTACGGCTACTATGCAGAAAAAACGATTTCTATAACGATGAGCGGCATGGAAGGGGCAACTAAGATTGCTGCCTTGATGAAGACTTTCCGTGAAAAAGCACCTTCCGTCTTCGCAGGAACCCCTGTCGTGCAAACAGAAGACTTTAAATTGTTGACTCGTGTGGGCTTAGATGGTCACCAACAAAAAATGACCACACCGCCTTCTGATGTTTTGAAATACACCTTGGAAGATGAAAGCTGGATTGCTGTTCGTCCTTCTGGGACCGAACCTAAAATCAAGTTTTATATTGGTGTAAAAGGCGATACGGCAGAAGCAGCAGAACAAAAAATTGCTGATCTGCAAGCAGCGATCGAAGAAATCACAGGTGAATAAAGTCATCTGATGTCTTCATAATCAAAAAAATTGCAATTGACTGAATGATCCGAGTGGTAGAAAAAGAAGCGTTCGCTTCCCTCAGCAAACAGGTGTTGAGGGACCGAAGCTTCTAAAGGGAGTTTTCTGACGCTTGGATCTATTCTTGTCTTTTAGCTCGTTTCTTCTCCTTGATCGTCGAGCATTGATTGACAAGCTGTCTATCAAGGGCTAAAATGCAAAAGGAAATAAGAGAGGATGTGGCGCGATGACTACGCCGAAACTAGAAGAAATTCAGCAAGTAACACAGATTTTTAAAATGCTTAGTGATCCCACAAGACTAAAAATTTTGTTGTCTCTTCAAGAAGGAGAGCGCAATGTCACTTCGATTGCAGAACAAGTACATATGGAACAATCAGCAGTTTCTCATCAGCTGAAACTTTTGAAAGATAATCGGATCGTAAAGTCGGAAAGACAAGGAAAAACCATCCTTTATAGTCTTGATGACAAACATGTTGTGGATATTTTGCAAAAAACATTCGAACATATCCATCACCGTTAAAACTAGGGCGAGAATTTCTCAAAAGTCCTAGTTTTTTCTTATTGTTTTTGGTATGCTAGTGGAAATATTAAAATTAGATGAACGGTTTTTAATAACGTTTTCAGTTAGGGGGCATTATGGGTAAGCAATTGAACATTGGATTATTAGGAATGGGTGTTGTCGGCAGCGGGGTATGCCAAGTGTTGGCAGAGCAAAAAGAAGCCATTCTGGCACGCACAGGAGTCAGTGTGCAAATCACAAAAGCATTAGCTTCGCCTTACGAGGATAAGTCTGCGTTAGCGGCTAAGTACGGGTTTGCGTTGACGAATGAGGCAAATGAGTTGTTTGAAGATGAGACCATCGACGTAATTGTGGAATTGATCGGGAAGATCAATCCGGCAAAAGCGTTTATTTCAGCTGCTTTAGAAAATAAGAAGCACGTTGTGACGGCAAATAAAGACTTGATTGCCACCCATGGACCTGAACTGCTGGCAATCGCTGAAAAAGCCGGGGTGTCTCTTTATTATGAAGCCAGCGTGGGTGGTGGCATTCCGATCTTGCGTACATTGAGCACCCACTATCTGCCTGATACCATCACAGGGATTTTTGGTATCGTCAATGGGACGACCAATTATATGCTGACAAAAATGACGGAAGATGGCATGACCTATGAAGATGCTTTGTCACAAGCCCAAGCAAAAGGTTTTGCCGAATCAGATCCTACTAATGATGTTGACGGTATCGATGCGGCCTATAAAATGGTGATCCTGACCAAATTTGCTTTTGGGAAAACGATCCATGTTGCTGATGTGGCAACAAAAGGCATCCGCGGCTTAGCTGTGGCAGATATTAAGCAGGCACAAGCCTTTGGTTATGAAGTGAAGTTGATCGGTGCAGCACAAAAGACAGTTGACGGTTCCCTTACTGTGTCAGTTGGACCTGTATTAGTGCCGAAAAACCATGCGTTAGCGACGATCCAAAACGAGTTTAATGGCATTTTTATCGAGAGTGAAGGCATCGATCAATCAATGGTTTATGGACCAGGAGCAGGATCACGACCGACGGCCACCAGCGTGGTAGCGGATTTGACCGTTTTAGCAAAAAATAAAAGCTTTGGGATCGTTGAACCTTTTCTAACTTTTGAAAAAGAAACAGCATTAGCATCTGTAGAAGAAGTGCCTAGCCGGCATTATGTGTCTTTTTCAAGTCAAGAGATCAAAGGGAACGCTCTTCCAGAATGGTTTGCGTTTGAGCAAACGGTGTTCAACGAAGCAGACCAACGAATAGCTGGAATCACCAATCCAATGAGCGAAAAAGAGTTAACAGAAAAACTCGCAACTTATACCGATGCACAAGACATACAAATAATGAAAGTCATGGAGGAATAAACATGTATCAAGGATTATTGCATCAATACAAGGAATATCTGCCAGTCAACGAAAATACACCAGCATTGTCGCTGGCTGAAGGCAACACGCCGTTGATTCCCTTACCAAGCCTTTCCAAGGAATTAGGGATTCAATTGTATGGAAAATACGAAGGGCTGAATCCGACAGGCTCTTTTAAAGACCGAGGGATGGTCATGGCGGTGGCAAAAGCGGTGGAAGAAGGTGCCAAAGCAATCGTCTGTGCATCGACAGGAAATACCAGCGCGGCAGCAGCAGCTTATGCGACCAGAGCGGGGATCAAAGCTTACGTTGTTATTCCAGATGGCAAAATCGCTATGGGGAAATTGGCGCAAGCAATCGTTTATGGAGCCGACATCATTTCGATCCCAGGAAACTTTGATGAAGCGTTAAAAGCAGTACGAGATATTGCAGAAACCGAAGCCGTGGCACTAGTAAACTCAGTCAATCCTTATCGTTTAGAAGGACAAAAAACAGCGGCCTTTGAAGTATGCGAACAATTAGGACAAGCGCCAGATGTTCTTGCGATTCCTGTCGGTAATGCAGGAAATATCTCGGCATATTGGAAAGGGTTCAAAGAATGGCATGAGAAAAAAGGCACCGCGTTGCCAAGAATGCATGGGTTTGAAGCTGAAGGTGCTGCTGCGATCGTCCGTGGTGAAGTCATCGAACAGCCAGAAACGATCGCTACAGCGATTCGGATCGGCAATCCAGCCAGCTGGCAGTTGGCAGAAGCCGCTCGTGATGAATCAAATGGACACATCGATGCAGTAACCGATGAGGAAATTTTGAATGCTTACCGTAAAATTGCTGCGCAAGATGGTTTGTTTATTGAACCAGGCTCAGCTGCCTCGCTGGCTGGTGTCATCCAGCACGTGAAAGCAGGGAAAATCAAACCAGGTGAGACTGTCGTTGCCGTCTTTACTGGAAATGGTCTGAAAGATCCTGATACAGCTATCAAAGCGACAGAAGTAACCATCAATAAGATGAGTGATTTAGAAGAAATGCGTCAGCATCTTCGTGAAGGAGTTGCCAATCTATGAAGATCCGCGTTCCTGCAACCAGTGCGAACTTAGGGCCTGGTTTTGATTCCTGCGGGATTGCCCTGTCAAAGTATTTGTTCATTGAAGTTTTAAAAGAAAACGATACGTGGGAAATCATCCATGAGCTAGGTTCAGAGATCCCAACGGATGAAACCAACTTGCTTTTGCGTGTGGCATTGAAATTAGCACCAAACATGAAGCCTTTGAAAATCCGAATGAGTTCGGACATTCCTTTGGCACGAGGCTTAGGCAGCAGTTCCTCGGTGATCGTCGCCGGGATTGAACTAGCCAACCGCATGGCCCACATGAATCTGAGTGCAGCACAAAAGCTTGAGATCGCAACTGCCATCGAAGGGCATCCTGACAACGTTGGACCAGCGATTTATGGAGATTTTGCGGTTGCTGCTTACGACCATCAGCACAAGCATACGTATTTAGTCAAGCATCATTTTCCAGAGTGCGAGATCATTGCCTATATTCCTCATGAAGAACTGTTGACTGAAGCAAGTCGTCAAGTCTTGCCGCAGACTCTTTCTCACGAGCAAGCTGTCGAAGCCAGTGCGATCGCCAACGTGATGATCGCAGCGGTCATCAATGGCAATCTGCCTCTTGCAGGAAAATTGATGCAACAGGATCGTTTTCATGAAGCCTATCGGGAAAAGCTTGTGCCGCACTTGTCGACCATTCGCCAAATCTGCGAAGAAGAAGGCGGCTATGGCTGTTTCTTAAGCGGCGCAGGTCCTACGGTCTTAGCGATCGTCCCAGAGGAACGGGCAGAACGAATCTCAAAACTTTTGCATGCCTTGGAGAGCAATGCGTATATCGAACAATTACAAATCGATCGTGAAGGGCTGCAAGTGTTCTAAAAGAGAATAATAAATGAGCCACAGACCAAAAACGGTGAGCAGAAGATTTTCTGCTCACCATTTTTCATTGCTTCATCGAGGTTAGTCTTTCGTTTCTGACGTGTAATAGCTATGATCTTCTAAGTTTAATGCATTTAAAATCATAGAGGCGGTTTCTTCGATGGAAAGAGAAGCGACATTGATAACGACACAGCCTAGTTTTTCATACAGATCATTGGCAAACGTCAGCTCCGCTTTGATTTTTTCGATATCGGAATACGCAGAATCTGGGTTCAAGCCGTAGGAGCGCATCCGTTCTTTGCGAATACTGTTTAACACATTCGGATCGTTTGTTAGCCCGACGATTTTTTTCGGATCGATTTCCCAGAGCTGTTTTGGGATGTGGGCTTGCGGTACTAAAGGCAGGTTAGCAACTTTTAAATTTTTGTTTGCTAGAAATAGACTCAAAGGCGTTTTTGACGTCCGAGAAACCCCTAGTAACACGACATCTGCTTCCAAGAAGCCACGAGGGTCTTTCCCATCATCGTACATAACCGCAAATTCCATGGCTTTGATGCGTTTGAAATAATTTTCGTTTAAGTGGTGCAAAGCCCCTGGCTCTCGTGAAGGTGCTACGCCAGTTCGTCGTTCTACTTCACTTACTGGAGGGGTCAATACGTCGAAATGGTAAAGGTCAGCTTCTTCACAAAAATGATTCGTCAAATCCACAAGCTCTTCTTTGATCAAGGTATGAAGAATAATGGCGTTGTGTTTTTTTGCATCAGACAAAGCTTTGATCAAATGCTCTTTTGTGTGGATAAACGTGCGTCTAAAAAGGTTAAATTCGACGCTGGGGTATTGGGCCATTGTCGCTTGTGCAAGCTTCGATGCCGTTTCGCCGGCAGAGTCCGACAACACGAACATCGTCACTGCGGCACTGGTTTGCAATTTTTCTTGCAAGTCTGGTTGTTCAGGTTCAGTTGGCTTCATAAGAAAAATCCTCTCTTGCTTTTTTATTGATTTCATTATACCATACTTAAGATCGATAGAATCGGAATGATTTTGATTTATCAGGAGGGCCTACGATGAAAAATCAAACACTTATTGAGCATGCCATGACTACATTGAAAGAAAATGGCTTTAAATACACCAAAAAAAGAGAAGCGATCATCACCTATTTAGTGAAACGCAATCGCTATTTGCCAGCAAAGGAAATTCATGAATACATGTCAGAAAAGTATCCGGGCTTGAGTTATGATACGATCTACCGTAATCTTCATGATTTTTCTGAGATCGGTATTTTAGAAGAAACAGAGCTGAACGGGGAGATGAAGTTTCGCTATAACTGCTGTGCAGAATTAGAGGACCATCATCACCATCACTTTATTTGCACGGTTTGTGGCAAAACAAAAGAACTGCATATTTGCCCGATGGACTTCTTCCAAGAACAGCTTCCTGGCTGCTTGATCGAGGGACATCGCTTCGAGATTTTGGGACGTTGTGAAGAATGTCAATGAAAACCCAAACAAACTTGATGGGATCGAAGACTTTTTTAACAGAATGCCTTGACACTTTTTCAGGGGTTAGCTATAATTTTTAAAGGACAGTCGTGTTTTTTGGGATTTTATTTCAATAACAACTACGGTTACTTTTTAAGCTCGGAGGGAGGGAATTTACATGTCAAAAACAGTCGTTCGCAAAAACGAATCACTTGACGATGCTCTTCGTCGCTTCAAACGTTCCGTGTCAAAAGCGGGTACTTTACAGGAATCTCGTAAACGTGAATTTTACGAAAAACCTAGCGTAAAGCGTAAGAAAAAATCTGAAGCAGCTAGAAAACGCAAAAAATTCTAATTTTCTACTGTTTTGAGAATTGGAGCTGGTAGTGTGACACTACTAAGTACACTGAATGATGACATGAAGACAGCGATGAAAGCCAAAGACAAGGAAACCTTGCAGGTGATCCGCATGTTGAAAGCATCAATTCAAAATGAGCAGATCAAAAAAGGTTCTGACTTGAATGAAGAAGAAGAGTTGACCGTTTTGTCTCGTGAGATGAAACAGCGTCGTGATTCTTTAAATGAGTTTGAGAAAGCTGACCGAAATGATCTAGCAGAGAAAGTCAAAGTTGAAATTGCAGTTGTTGAAAAATATTTGCCAGCACAACTCGATGAAGCGGAAATCCGCCAAATCGTCGCTGGAGCGATTGAAAAGACTGGTGCTTCTTCTTCCAAAGAATTTGGAAAAGTGATGGGTGCTGTAATGCCACAAGTTAAAGGCAAAGCAGACGGTAATCAAGTCAATGCGATCGTTAAAGAATTATTGGATCAAATGTAAGCTCACGCCGCAAGTATGGATGACATGCTTGCGGCTTTTTTTTCTGATTTCGAAAACTTAAAAAAAGCATAAGGACAAGTGGAAACGACTGTTGTGCTTGATAAGTAATTTTTCTTTTTTCCATCTTATGTTATTATTAATAAGAACGCCAAAAAAGGAGCTGTAACATATTTGACAGACAAAACAATAACGATCGAGATAACACTTAGTGAAAACGATGACGTTCGTTTATTATTAGGTGCCCACGATAAGAACATCAAAATTATTGAAGACTCCACAGGAACGGTCATTCACACTCGTGGTGAGCTGATCCAAATCGTAGGAGAAACTGAAGCCGCTGAAAAGGCACAATCCGTGATTCGGGCTTTGCAAGAGTTGATCAAACGAGGCATCAATATCAGTACCCCTGATGTGATCACTGCGTTGAATATGGTGAATAAGGGCAGTCTTGATTATTTCAAAGATATGTATGAAGAAGAGATCATCAAAGACCGTAACGGCAAACCGATCCGAGCGAAAAATGCTGGGCAAAAAAAATATATCGAAGCCGTCCGTAAACATGATGTAGTGTTTGGTGTCGGCCCCGCTGGAACCGGAAAGACCTTCTTAGCAGTCGTAATGGCAATTGCAGCTCTAAAGAAAGGCCAAGTGCAAAAAATCATTTTGACACGTCCCGCCGTTGAAGCAGGAGAAAATCTTGGTTTCCTACCAGGAGACTTGAAAGAAAAAGTTGATCCTTACTTACGCCCCGTTTATGATGCGTTGTATCAAATTTTTGGGATGGATCATACGAACCGTCTCATGGAACGAGGCGTCATTGAGATCGCACCATTGGCATATATGCGTGGACGTACGCTAGAAGATGCCTTTGTCATTTTAGATGAAGCGCAAAATACGACGATCGCTCAAATGAAAATGTTTTTGACCCGTTTAGGATTCAACTCTAAAATGATCGTCAATGGCGATACCAGCCAGATCGATTTGCCAAAAGGGACTTTAAGCGGCTTGATCCACGCCGAACGAACGTTACAAGAGATCCCTAAAATTGCTTTTGCTAATTTTGAAGCAGGAGATGTCGTGCGGCATCCAGTTGTTGCCGAGATCATTCGCGCATATGAAGAAGCAGATCTTAAAGACAAGCGCTGATCGTCTTTTAGGAGGAGAACTATGATCATTCAACCACTACGGAAATTTAGAGAAAGACTTGGGAAATTCTATCTACCAGTTTTGATGTTCCTTTTCTTTCTTTTTTCGATTGGTATCATGTACACCAGCGTCAAACAAAACAATGTCGATTATAGCGAAGGTCAAGTGGCGGAAGAAAATATCCGTGCCAATAAAACAATCGAAAATACCGCTGCGACGGAACAAAAACGTAAACTGGCTGCCGAAGCTGTACCACCAGAGTACACGTATCAGGATACACTGGCGCAAACGCAGCATGATCGTATCGATCATTTATTTGACTTAGTTGCTTCAGTCAAAAAATCAGTGGATGAAGCTCATGAAAAAAAAGTGGCTGAAGCCGATGAGGATGAAAATATCCCTAAACCTAGTACAGATGAATATATCGCAGCCTTAAAACAAGAATTTGAAAAAATGAGTGATGATGAACTAGATTTTTATCAGTCATTTACCAATAATTTTTTGACGACGATGTTCTCATTAAGTGATGATGAATTAAATACAGTGCGTACCTATGCGCTACAATTAATAGATGAACAAATGGCGAAACAGATCCGCCAAACGGAATTAAGTACGTTCCGTTCTGAGGCGGAAGATAAGATCCAGTTCTTAGATGTTAGCTCAGATATGGCTTCTGTCTTACGTTTCTTAGTCAATCAAGGAATCGTCGTGAACGATATCCCAAATGAAAAACGGACAGAAGAAGCACGGCAAACCGCCATGGATGCTGTTCCTCCAGTGATGATTTATCAAGGAGAGATCATTGTCCGTGAGGGCTCGCAGATCGATGCCAATGCCCTAGAGAAGCTGCAGCTTTTAGGAATGACTAATCAGACCTTTTCTGTTTTTCCATTGATCGCTTTAGTGTTAGCAACAGTCTTACAGATGCTGATGGTGTTTTATTACACGAAACAGACGAAAGACGTGGAAAAACGGATGAATGCGGTCACGTTTTATATTTTGGCAATGGCATTCAGTATTTTGATCATGAAGTTTTTCCAACTTTTCCAATCTGAATTAGTGACCTTTATCCCGCTGTTTTTCCCAGCTGCGTTTACACCGTTGATCCTGAGTATTTTCTCCAGCCGTCGTTTGGGGATTTTGTCTGCGATTTTCCAAGTAATCAGTGCACTCTTTATTTACTTTGATTCTAGCGGAACCAACTTGTTGACGACCGTCTTAGTCACCTATTTGTTCTCTGGCTTGATGGGAACGATGATCAAGCGCGCCCGCATCGCTAGTCAAGGGAAAACGGCAGTAGCGTGGGTGATCGTCTTTCCGCTCTTACTGAGTTTTGTGCTGGTGATTTTCCAAGGAATGGATTTTGCTCGCGGGAACACTTGGACCACGATCATTTGTGGTTTAGCAGGCTCTCTCTTAAGCTATTTGCTAACGATGGGACTACATCCTTACATCGAATTGTTGGTGACGGATGAGAGTATGATCGTGTTAAATGAATTGAGTAACCCGAATCATCCATTGTTAAAACAGTTGCTGGAAGAAGCGCCAGGAACGTATCATCACAGTATGATGGTTGCCAATCTTAGTGCCAATGCCGTTGCCGAAATCGGCGGGCAAAGCTTACTGACTCGTGTGGCTTGTTATTACCATGATATCGGCAAGGTCAAACATGCCAATTTCTTCGTAGAAAATTTACCTGCTGGTGCCGAAAACCCGCATAATTTCTTGTTGCCTGAAGACAGCAAACAAATTATCTTCGGTCACGTGATCGATGGGGCGGAAATTCTCGAAGAAGCCAAAATGCCGCGCATGGTGATCGACATTTGTCGTCAACACCATGGCACGACCTTGATGCGTTATTTCTACGTGAAAGCCAAAGAGCGTAATCCCGAGGTGACGGAAGAAGATTTCCGTTATCCTGGTCCAAAACCGCAAACACGAGAAGCTGGCGTTGTGAGTATCGCGGATAGTTGTGAAGCAGCTGTTCGAGCGATGGAAAATCCAACAAATCAAAAGATTCAAGAATTTGTTGCAAATCTCATCAATGATCGGATCTTAGACGGTCAACTGGATGAAACAGGCCTGACTTTGAAAGAAATCCGAATGATTGAAAAATCACTGGTCAACGGACTTTGCAGTACCTTCCATTCACGGATCAAATATCCAAAAATGAAGTCGGAAGCAGAGAAAATGAAAGAAGAACAAGAAAGAAGAGAGCGCTAATGGAGATTACCTTTTTAGATGAGACAAATTCAGTGGGGGAAACCAAGATCAAAGAGATCGAAGGACTGTTGCAATTTGCTGCAGGACATTTAGAACTTCCAGAGGATACAGAAATGTCCGTCACATTTATGGACAATGCGGCGATCCAAGAAATCAATCGGGAGTACCGCGGCAAAGATATGCCAACAGATGTCATTAGTTTTGCCTTTGAAGAAGAAACAGACGAAGAGCTGTCGATCATTTTTGACGAAGCCCTTGAAGAGCTGCCGCGTGATCTTGGAGATATTATGATCTCCATTGAACGAGCGAAAGAACAAGCTGCTGAATACGGACACACCTATGATCGGGAGCTGGGTTTCTTGGCGTTACATGGTTTCTTGCATATCAATGGCTATGATCATATGACACCTGAAGATGAAAAGGAAATGTTTGGATTGCAAAAGGAAATACTGGATGCCTATGGACTCAAAAGATAAGAATATTGGGAAAAACAAACAATTTATTTCGTCGATCGAATTTGCTTTCACTGGTATAAAAACCGTCTTTAAAGAGGAACGCAATATGCGTAAACATGTTGCACTAGGAATCGTTGCGATCATTGCGGGCTTTATTTTCCGTTTGAGTCAAATGGAATGGCTCTGGTTGCTGCTAGCTGTTTTCTTAGTCTGGATCGTTGAGATCATCAACACCGTCTTTGAAAACGTCGTAGATATGTTTACAGATTTCCATTTCCATCCTATCGGAAAAAAAATCAAAGATATGGCTGCTGGTGCCGTGCTGATGACTGCAGTTTTTGCGTTAGTCGTCGCAGCGATCATCTTCTTGCCAAAATTGCTGCAGCTCTTCTGATGCGCACCAAAACACAAGATAAAGGGGAACAACAATGACAACACACAAATCAGGCTTCGTTGCGATCGTCGGGCGGCCAAATGTTGGGAAATCAACACTACTAAATCGAGTCGTAGGACAAAAAATCGCGATCATGAGTGACAAAGCGCAAACGACCCGTAACAAAATCCAAGGGGTCTACACGACGGATGACGCACAGCTGATCTTTATCGATACACCAGGGATCCACAAACCCAAACACCGTTTAGGCGATTTTATGGTTGAAACCGCCTATAGTGCACTGCGAGAAGTTGACGTGACGTTATTTATGATCAGTGCGGACCAAAAGCGTGGCAAGGGCGATGATTTTATTATCGAACGATTGCGCCAAAGTCAGACACCGGTTTTCCTCGTGATCAATAAAATTGATAAAGTCCATCCAGATGCCTTATTGGCAATTATTGAAGACTACTCCTCACAAATGGACTTTGCTGAGATCGTACCGATTTCCGCAACAGAAGGCAATAATTTCGAAACGTTAATGAAGCTACTGATCGATGAAATGCCAGAAGGGCCTCAGTACTTCCCAGAGGATCAAATCACGGATCATCCAGAATACTTTATCGTTTCCGAATTGGTGCGGGAAAAAGTCTTGCTACTGACCAGAGATGAAGTACCTCACTCAGTAGCGGTCGTGGTTGACTCCATGAAACGAGACCACAATGACAAGGTGCATATTCAAGCGACGATCATTGTCGAACGTGACAGTCAAAAAGGCATTATCATCGGCAAAGGCGGAAAAATGCTGAAACAGATCGGTACGAAAGCTCGTTTAGACATTGAACACTTGTTAGATGACAAAGTCTTCTTGGAATTATGGGTAAAAGTTCAAAAAGATTGGCGCGACAAGCAAACATTCTTAACAGATTATGGCTATCGCAAAGATGAGTATTGATGACATGCAGATCAAACATGATCTGTTTTAATGAAGAAAAACTGATGCAGTTAGCGAACTGGATCAGTTTTTTTAAAGAAATGGGGTGCGACGATGAATCTTGTTGAAACAAAAGGAATCTTACTTTTTTCAAAAGACCATAAAGAAAAAGACAAGCTAGTCAAAATCTTTACGGAATCTGCTGGGAAGCAAATGTTTTATGTCAAGGGTGCCCATCGGAAAAACAACCCCTTGGCACCAGCGCTGCTCTCCTATACTGAAGCCACCTACATGGGAACCATCAAAACGGAAGGCTTGTCCTTTTTAAACAATGCCAAAGACATCCATCCTTTTCGTACGATCCAAAGTGATATTTTTATTGCTGGTTATGCAACCTACTTATTGAATTTGGCTGATTCTGCTATTGATGATCGGGTCTATGACCCACATCTATACCAATTTTTACATGAGGCCTTGCAATTAATGGACCAAGAAAACGACGCAGAGATCATCACCAATATCTTTGAGATCCAGATTTTGCACCGTTTCGGGATCACCCCGAATTGGACCCATTGTGCGATCTGCGGAAAAACCGACGGTCGGTTTGACTATTCCTCAAAATATAGCGGTATTTTATGTGAACAGCACTGGGGGATGGACGAACGTCGTTATCATGCTGATTCACGGGCGATCCATTTTATTCGCTTATTTTCGCAAATATCCTACGAGCAGATTGCTTCAATCAAATTAAAGCCAGAAACGAAAGCCGCGATCCGACGAGTGATTGATTTATTATATGATGAATATGTGGGCATTCATTTAAAAAGTAAGAAGTTTATCGATCAGATGGGGCAATGGCAAGACGTCTTAAAACCGAAAAATCAATGATAGAGTTGGCGAAACTTCAATGGAGTTAAGCCGACTCTTTTTTTGAATAATGCAGTAAAGTGACTTGCATCTTGAAACCCCACTGCGAAGGCAGCTTGTTGAATGGGCAGATCTGGCTGTGCCACCAAAAGCTCTTTGGCTCGGGTCATGCGGTAGTTCAATAGATATTGTGCAGTAGATTGCCCCAAAAAACGTTGGAACAAACGTGAGAGATACTGTGGTGACACATAGACGAGCCCTGCTAGTTCTTTGATCGTGATCGCCTGATCGTAATTCGTTTCGATTTCTTGTATAACGGGAACCAGATATTGTTGGAACAGCGGGTGTTTTTCTGTCGGATTCCCTGAGCGTTCTTGCATGATCGCCAATAAAAAGCGGTAGCATTCGCTAGAAGCCCGTAGCGGGTCCCAACTGATTTGTTGGTCTTCTTTGATCCGTTGATTGATCCAGGTGACATAAGAAAAGGTTTCTGACTCTTCAGCTAGTATATAGGGCTGATTCGTGTACTGCTTTAACACCTCAGCTGCCAAAGGGCCTTGGAATGTGGCGAAGGATGTTTTCCAGTTAGTCAATGGATAATAGCGATGGGGCGTAAAAGGAAAAATCAAAATGCCTTCATTCGGACGTAAGATAAACGATTCCTGACCAAATGTGATTCGGCCTTCCCCTTGCTCGGTTTGCAGCCAATGGAAGTAGGGATAGCCATCAGGACGAGCGACGTCATCTTGCGCCCAATCGTTGCCGATGCTTTCCAGAGATAAAGGCAGCTGCTGATTGGTTTGATAAAAGTAGATAGGCATAGTGTACCTCCGTGTTTCGAAAAGTTATAAAATAGTGTTTCATGTATTATACTACAACAGAATGAAAAGCCTTACAATAAGAGAGTAGAAATCATTTTATTTTAAAGGAGCGTTCACTTACATGACAAAATTTTTTGATAGAATTCTATTTGGCGGCGATTATAATCCAAATCAGTGGCCGAAAGAGATTTGGGAAGAAGACATTCGGATCTTTAAAAAAGCAAGTATCAATAGCGCGACCGTCAATGTTTTTTCATGGGCAAAGATCCAACCCTCTGAAAATTGTTATGATTTTGAGGAATTGGATCAAATCATCGAAAAATTAAGTACGGAAGGTTTCGACATCGTCTTAGCCACTTCCACAGCTGCTTTGCCAGCTTGGATGTTTAAGAAGTATCCAGAAGTCGCTCGCACCGATTATGATGGACGCCATCATAAGTTTGGGCAACGGCACAATGCCTGTCCCAACAGTTTGGTTTATCAAAAATACGCAGAACGCTTGGCAACGAAATTAGCCGAACGTTACGGCGAAAATCCACAAGTGACTTGTTGGCACATCAATAATGAATACGGCGGCGAATGTTATTGCGACAACTGTGAAAAAGCGTTTCGTGTCTGGTTAAAGGATAAATATCATACGATCGAAGCACTGAATAAAGCCTGGAATATGGAATTTTGGGGTCATACCGTGTATGAATGGGATGAAATCGTGTTGCCAAATGCGCTGTCAGAAGGAATCGGCTATGACAAGACGGCATTTGCAGGAATTTCTATTGACTACCGGCGGTTCAACTCGGATAGTCTTTTAAAAAACTACATGATGGAGCGGGACGCTATTCGGAAAATCGATCCCACAACACCGATTACAACGAATTTGATGGGAACCTTTAAAGGACTGGATTATTTCAAGTGGGCAAAGGAAATGGACCTTGTTTCGTGGGATAATTATCCATCGTACAATACGCCATGGAGCTTAGTAGCCATGACCCATGATTTGATGCGCGGGTTAAAACAGCAACCCTTTATGCTGATGGAACAAACACCTTCCCAACAAAACTGGCAGCCTTATAATTCATTAAAAAAACCAGGACAGATGCGGGCGCAAAGCTATCAAACGATTGCTCATGGGGCAGATACGATCCAATACTTCCAATTGCGACGTTCCATTGGTGCTTGTGAGAAATTCCATGGTGCGGTCATCGAACATGTCGGTCATGAAGACACGCGGGTTTTCCGAGAAACAGCAGCTCTTGGGGCTGAATTAGCGCAGCTTTCAGACATCATTGGCACGCAAACCCAAGCACAGGTTGCTGTGATTTTCGATTGGGACAATTATTGGGCTTTAGAATATACGAGTGGTCCAACCGTTGACCTGAAATATGTGGAACAGATCCATCGCTACTATCGCTATTTTTACGAACAAAATATTGCGGTCGATTTGGTTCCCGTGGATGCTGACTTATCAAAATACAAGCTAGTCGCAGCTCCGGTTCTGTACATGATCAAAGAAGGGATGCAAGAGCGGCTAACTGATTTCGTTATGCAAGGCGGTGCTTTACTTACAACGTATATGAGCGGCATCGTTGATCAATCAGACAATGTTCACTTAGGCGGTTACCCTGGCCCCTTGCGGGAGTTAGCTGGCATCTGGGTGGAAGAAATCGATGCATTAGCGCCAGAACAATCAAACGGGGTTTCGTTAGTTAATGAAGAACTTTCAGGAACAAGTAATTTAGTCAGCGATTTGATCCATTTAGAAAACGCCGAAGCGCTAGCGCATTACACGAGCAATTTCTATGCAGGAATGCCGGCAGTGACCAAAAATACATTTGGCGATGGAACCGTCTATTACTTTGGTGGACAGTTGGAAGATCAGCTGCAAGATCAGCTTTTCAAAACAATCGTCGAAGAGTCCGATATTACCCCAGTGATCGAGGAGGCAACAAAACTAGAAATTGCCTGTCGTGAAAATGCAGAGGCGAAATTTTTCGTCATCATCAATTTCCACGAAGAAGCACAACCGCTGCCAGAAATGTTTGTTGGAAAAACGAATCTTCTGACGGGCGAGGTTCTTTCTTCAGAAATGATGCTGACGCAATACACCACCTATATCGTCAAAGAGGGGCGTAACTGATGCGAACTTTTGCTATTGAAGATGACTTTTATTTAGACAACAAGCCTTTTAAAGTGATCTCTGGAGCGATCCATTATTTTCGTGTCGTTCCTGAATATTGGCAAGATCGCTTAGAGAAACTGCGCTTGATGGGCTGTAATACCGTCGAAACCTATGTTCCTTGGAATCTTCATGAAGCACAGGAAGGTGTCTATCAATTTGATGGGATCCTTGATTTGCGGCGATTTATCCAAACGGCACAAGAAGTAGGGCTTTATGTCATTTTGCGACCAGCACCTTATATTTGTGCGGAGTGGGAATTTGGGGGACTGCCTTATTGGCTATTGCAAGACCCTATGATGAAGCTTCGGTTTGATTATCCCCCATTTATGGAAAAAATCACTCGTTATTTCGCCCATTTGTTTCCACAAGTGCGGGATCTGCAGATCACCCAAGGCGGTCCGATTATAATGATGCAAGTAGAAAATGAATACGGCAGCTACGCCAATGATAAAGAGTATTTGCGGAAAATGGTGGCTGCGATGCGGCAGCATGGTGTAGAAACGCCGTTAGTGACCTCTGACGGACCTTGGCACGATATGCTAGAAAACGGCAGTATCAAAGACTTGGCATTGCCTACGATCAACTGCGGCTCCAACATCAAGGAAAATTTTGAAAAACTTCGAAAATTTCACGGAGAAAAACGGCCACTGATGGTCATGGAATTTTGGATCGGCTGGTTTGATGCCTGGGGTGACGACCAGCACCATACGACCTCAACACAAGATGCAGTAAAGGAATTGCAGGATTGTTTAACATTAGGTTCTGTCAATATCTATATGTTTCATGGCGGGACCAACTTTGGCTTTATGAACGGGTCAAACTATTACGAACGCTTAGCGCCGGATGTCACTAGCTATGATTACGATGCCTTGTTGACAGAATGGGGAGAACCTACTGCCAAATACCAAGCCTTCAAAAAGGTGATCGCTGACTATGCGGAAATTCCTGAGTTTCCCTTGAGTATGGAAATTGAGCGAAAAGCTTATGGAACATTCTCAGTGAAAGAACGAGTCTCCTTGTTTTCGACGATCGACACGATCAGTCAACCGATCATAAGTAATTACCCGTTATCGATGGAAGCCTGCAATCAAGCGACAGGTTATATCTATTATCGCTCACTGATTGGGCCTGCTCGGAAGATTGCCGACTACCGTCTGATCAATACGATGGATCGTGCCCATACGTTTATCAACCAGGAACTTTTGCGCATCGATTACGATCAAGAAATCGGTCAAACCTACAGTTTCGATTTATCAGAATCAGAAAACGAGTTGGGGATCTTGGTGGAGAATATGGGGCGGGTCAATTATTCCGTAAAAATGAACCATCAGCACAAAGGCATCAAAGACGGTGTGATCATCAATGGCGCCTTCCAAAGCAACTGGGAAATCTATCCCTTACCGATGGATAATTTGCATGCCATTGATTTCCAAGGAAAATGGCAAAAAGGACAACCAAGTTTCTCACGCTTTGAATGTGCTTTTGATGAATGTGCAGATACTTTTATCGAATTGCCAGGCTGGGGTAAAGGGTTTGTCCAAGTCAATGGTCATACGATCGGCCGTTTTTGGGAAAAAGGACCGCAGCAGCGCTTGTACGTCCCAGCACCGTTTTTAAAAATCGGAATGAATGAGATCATCGTTTTTGAAAGTGATGGAAAAATCGCTGATGAGATCGTCTTTCATGATCAGGCGGATTTAGGCCCAGAAGCATAAAAGTTCAAATTAATCATTGACAAACCCTAGCTTCAACTACTATCATAAGGGTAATCGAATCCGTGCTATGATCGGAAGAAAGAAAGAAGACCATTCCATGAAGCGAACTTGGGAGAGTGAAAGCCAAGTTGGAACCTTATTTCGCAGGCGTCCGTGAGCATGATCAATGAAGCTGCCGACTTGTCGGAAGTAGGGTGGAACCGCGAATTTATCGTCCCTATATCTATACACTTTGTATAGATATAGGGACTTTTTTATGTTTCACACCAAGAATAGCCAAAAACAAAGGAGGGTTTTTATGTTATTTGATATGACGATTCCAGCAAGTGCGTTTACCGAAAAAAAGCTCAAAGTATTAGCAAGTATTCCACTGCAAGTTCGCCTTTTAAAGGATGAACAGCTTTTACATGAATTTACAACGAGTCCAGACCAAATGCTTTACGACTTATCGGATGTTTTAGAAGCAGATGTCGTGGTCGAAGTGAAATTGATCCCTGGATCAGTTGTCGAATTTTATCCTGTCGTCAATGCGTTATAAGAAAGGAAGAAAAAGATGAGTAAACTAACTGTGCAAGAGATGATTTTGACCCTGCAAAAATTCTGGTCCGAAAACGGCTGTATGCTGATGCAGGCCTATGATACAGAAAAAGGGGCTGGAACCATGAGCCCATACACATTTTTACGTGCAATCGGTCCAGAACCATGGAATGCCGCTTACGTAGAACCTTCTCGCCGTCCAGCTGATGGCCGCTACGGGGAAAACCCAAATCGTTTGTATCAGCACCACCAGTTCCAAGTCGTGATGAAGCCTTCTCCTGAAAATATCCAAGAGCTTTATTTAGAAAGCCTGCGTCTTTTAGGGATCGATCCATTAGAACATGATATTCGTTTTGTCGAAGATAACTGGGAAAATCCTTCGATGGGTTGTGCAGGTCTTGGTTGGGAAGTGTGGTTAGACGGGATGGAGATCACTCAGTTTACGTACTTCCAACAAGTCGGCGGCTTAGCATGTAAGCCAGTGACATCAGAGATCACTTACGGCTTAGAACGTCTAGCATCTTATATTCAAGAAGTTGAAAGTGTCTACGATCTTGAATGGTCTGCAGGTGTCAAATATGGTGAGATTTTCCGCCAACCTGAGTATGAACATTCAAAATATTCCTTTGAAGTCAGTGACCAAGACTTGCTTTTAGGGAACTTCGATCGTTTTGAAAAAGAAGCAAAACGCTGTATCGATGAACGCTTAGTTCATCCAGCTTACGACTATATCTTAAAATGCAGCCATACCTTCAATTTGTTGGATGCACGTGGTGCAGTCTCCGTCACTGAACGTGCTGGGTACCTCGCACGTATCCGTAACATGGCACGTCAAGTAGCAAAACTATTTGTAGCAGAACGGGAAAACCTCGGTTATCCATTGCTTGATCCAGAAGTGGCGCAAAAACTGATTGAGGAGGGAAAATAAGATGGCACAAAACCTATTATTAGAAATCGGCTTAGAGGAATTACCTGCGCATGTCGTAACCCCAAGTATGAAACAATTACAAGAAAAAACGGCAGCTTTCTTAGATGCTCATGCGTTGCCTTATACAACGATCGAAGCCTATTCCACACCTCGCCGCTTGGCTGTCTATGTCACCGGTATTCCTGAAAAACAAGCGGATACGCAAGAAGAGGTCAAAGGACCAGCGAAAAAAATCGCATTAGATGATGCAGGCAATTGGTCGAAAGCAGCTCAAGGGTTTGTTCGTGGACAAGGATTGACAACCGATGACATCACCTTCCGTGAATTAAAAGGTGTTGAGTATGTCTATGTAACGAAACATACCCAAGGTCAACCAACCGTTGAGGTATTGAAAGGATTGCAGGAAGTAATCACGAGTTTGACGTTCCCAGTAACGATGCACTGGGCAGACTACGATTTTGAATATATCCGACCAATTCATTGGATCGTAGCACTCTTTGGTGAGCAAGTCATTCCTTTCCAAATCCTTGATATTGTTACCGGTCGCGAGTCAAAAGGTCATCGTTTCTTAGGTGAGGCGGTCACGTTTGATCATGCGGACGACTATTTGGAAAAAATGAAGCATCAATTTGTCATCGCTGATCCAAGCGAACGTCAACAAATGATCACCGCACAAATCAATGCGATCGCTCAAGAAAACAACTGGCGGATCGATTTAGATGAAGACTTACTAGAAGAAGTGACAAATCTGGTTGAATACCCAACAGCCTTTGTAGGAGACTTTGAAGAAAAATACCTTTCTGTCCCTGAAGAAGTATTAGTTACTTCTATGAAAGAACATCAACGTTACTTTGATGTCCGCACCCTTGACGGAGAATTGCTGCCGCACTTCATCTCTGCCCGCAACGGGGATGCTGTGAAGATCGATAATGTTATCAAAGGAAACCAAAAAGTCCTGACCGCTCGTCTAGAAGATGCTGAGTTTTTCTACAATGAAGACAAAAAGCTGACCATTGACCATTGCATAGAAAAACTTAAGCAAGTCACCTTCCACGAAAAAATCGGCAGCTTATATGAAAAAATGCAACGTGTCGGACTAGCAGCGCAAATCATCGGGAAGACCGTTGGTTTAACACAAGAAGAACTGACCGACCTTCAACGGGCAGCTCAAATCTATAAATTTGATTTAGTGACCAATATGGTAGGGGAATTCCCTGAGTTGCAAGGGATCATGGGGGAAAAATATGCCCTGATCCAAGGAGAGAAACCAGCAGTTGCCCAAGCGATTCGTGAACACTACATGCCGATCTCAGCAGAAGGCGAGCTGCCGCAATCAAAAATCGGGGCTGTTTTAGCGATTGCGGATAAATTAGACAGCTTACTTGCTTTCTTCGCTGTTGATATGGTTCCAAGCGGTTCAAACGATCCTTATGCTTTACGCCGTCAAACCTACGGGATTATCCGCATCTTAGCTGAAAAGCGCTGGTACTTCCCATTTGCTCAGTTGCAAGAAGAAATTCGTGAAGCCATTAATGCTCAACCAGAAGTTTTTGGGATTCAACTTGCCGCTGGTCAAGAACAAGTGACCGATTTTGTGAAAGGTCGTCTGCGTCAATTCTTACTCAGCAAAAATACGCGTCATGATGTCATCGAAGCTGTACTAGGCGCACGTCAAGCAGACATCAGTACGTTGTTTGAAACGGCTCAAATGTTAAGAGAACATCTGCAAGACACTGACTTCAAACCTTCGATGGAAGCTTTGACACGGGTGATCAATTTAGCGAAAAAAGCCGAATTGGATCAAGCAGCAATTGATCCTGCCTTGTTTGAAAACGACTCTGAAACTGCCTTGTATGAAGCGGTCTTAACAGTAGAGGACAAGTTCCCACATCAAACGATGGAAGAAAACTACCAAAGCTTAGTGGCACTGCGCCCATTGATCGAAGCTTATTTTGATCAAACAATGGTCATGGTGGAAGATGAACAGATTCGCCGCAACCGTTTTGCCTTGTTGGATAAAATCGCGAAGATGAGTCTGGCAGTGGCTAGTTTAGATGCTTTGATTACGAAATAAAAGAAGCTTGCAGTTGCACGTTTCTAAATAAAATAAGCTGGAACTGAAAGAATCAGTTCCAGCTTTTTTCTATGTTTCTCGATTTACTTGTGTTCAGTCCCAAGAAAACCGTCCTTTTCGTACAATGAAAGGACGGTTTTTGGTGTTAAATTTTATAGCCGATCCCCCAAACGGTTTTGATATAAGAGGACTTCTTGTGGGTATCGTGCATTTTTTCCCGAAGGTTTCGAACGTGGACCATGATGGTATTATTGGAAGACGTGTAATATTTTTCGCCCCAAACCTCTTGAAACATTTCCTCAGAGCTTACCACTTGGCCTTTTCGCTCCATCAATAATTTTAAAATGGAAAATTCGATGGGCGTCAGGGAAAGTTCTTCTTCTTGCAAGAAACATTTTCGCTTATTGACATCTAATTCCAACTCCCTCACGATCAATTTGTTTTGATCTGAGCCGTTGTATTGAGTCGAGCGGCGTATCTGAGCTTTCACCCGAGCGATCACTTCCAACGGACGAAAGGGCTTGGTGATGTAATCATCGGCACCAATTGTCAAACCAGTGATCTTATCGATTTCCTCAGATTTAGCTGTCAACATAATAATTGGGTAATGATGCTTTTTGCGGATGATTTTACACAGGTCAAAGCCTGTGATATCTGGCAGCATGACATCAAGAATCGCCAAAGAAAAGCTGTTTTGCTCGATCTGTACCTGAGCTTCATTCCCATCTGCACAAGTGATGACAGAAAAATTTTCGTTTCGTAAATAAAAGGCAATCAAATCTGAAATTTCTTTTTCATCTTCAACTAAAAGTATCTTTTCCACTCGTATTGACCTTCCTTTTCAGTTAACTGACTTTCTCGTTTTTTCATGTTGATTTGTCTCTACAGGCAATGTGACGATCATCTGAATCTCATTGTTCTTGCTAGCAGCTCGGATCGTTCCCTGATGCGCCAAAATAATTTCTTTGGCGATCGCCAATCCGAGACCTGCTCCACCTGTCTTGGTTGAACGAGCTTGATCCAGACGATAAAATTTTTCAAATAATGCCTCCAATTGTTCTTGTTCGATCGGCTCACTTTGATTCGCTAGGATAAAAGTTGCTGCTTGTTCGTCCACGGTTAGCTGCATTGTGATCGTGGTTTGATCAGGCGCATAGGCAATGGCATTTTTTAACAGATTGTTTAACACTCGCGCCAACTGTTCACTATCGGCTTTTAATTTCAAGCTCTCTGGTCCAGAGTAGCAGATGGTTTGTTCTTTTTCTTTCAGCAGCGGATAGAATTCTTCTTGGATTTGCTTCAGTAAGAAGACGAAATCAAGTTCCCGTTGATACAATTGGATGTCTTGCAGATTAAAACGGGTGATGTCGAAAAATTCATTCATCAGCGTTTCCAAACGCTCAGACTTTTCTAAAGCAATCGTCAAGGATTGCGTCATTTGTTCATTGGTCAAGTTTTTCGTATCCAACAATAGGTTGAGATAGCCGATCACTGAAGCCAAGGGAGTCTTTAAGTCATGCGCCAAATAGGTGATCAAGTCCTTGGTGCGCTGTGTTTCTTCCTTTAAAAGAGCCTCATTGCGGTTCATCGAATCTTTTATTTTTAATAATTCATGATCGATCGCTAGGCTGCCCGTCGAACTTGCTTCCGATTGAGAGAAAAAGAGCTGAATTCCTTCGGCGATCCTTGCAATTTTTTTCCTTGAAACAAAACGATAGATAAAATAGCAAATCAAGGTAACGGCAAAAACGAGGAAGAGGGAGAAAGCCAGGAACAATTGTTTAACAGGGCGCCAGTCGACAAATGTACCAAGGATCATCCCGCCTTCGCCATCACTTGATTCCACAACTTCCTGTAAAACGAGGTTTGAAAAAAAATTATCCAGCACCATTTGAATGAGTCTCGTTTCCTTTAATAGCCATAAGGCTCCTACCAATAAGAAGAAGCCAACCAGAAAAAAGACAAATGAAGAATATTTACTACGCATGAAACAGTCCTTTCTAACTCGTTCTTGATTCTTTCTTGATTATAGCAAAGAGGAGTAGGAGCGAATAGCTAATTCTTCTTAAGAATTCTTCATATTAATAAAAAAAGAATGGAAAAATTCTATTTTCTTAAGAAATCTTCAGCAGATATTAAGAGAAACGTTCAAAACGGAAATTGATTCAATGGTTAAATAAAGGTGGTCATTCGATTAACCAATCAGGAAGGTGAGATGTTTGAGAAAGCATATGAACAAATCAAAAAAGAGTTTCATGATCATCAGTAGTTTACTGATCATCGGCATTTTAGGCTGGACGAGTGCCTGGGGGATTGCTCGTCGTGAAGAACCTTCCATCACTCAAATAACTTTGCAAGATCTGCAACCGAGAGCAGATTTTTACTTAGTAGGAGTCGTTGAACCAGCAAGAACGGTTGAAGTCAAGGTGGATAGCTCAAGAGGATCAGTTGTTGAGAAAAAAGTAGAGGCAGGGGATCAAGTCAAAGCAGGGCAAGCTCTTTTTGTTTACTCTAATCCTGAGGGGGCTTTGGCCATTAAAGAAGCAGAACAGGCGACGGCAAATCGCTCGAGAGCTGTGGAACAAGCAAGACGGCAAACGAATCAAAAATGGGAACAATACAATAAGGTCACGAATCAGCTGGAGGAGACGAAACAAAAAATTGCCAGTGCGGAAGAAGAGGACAAAGAAGGGTTGGAAGATCGTAAAACCGATTTGGAAATGCAGCAAAGTCAATTACTGCTAGAAGCGCAAAACTTGGAAAGCAGCATTGGCGATGCCGAATTAGAGCTGGAACGGGCAGAATTAGAACTACGTTCAGTCAAAGAGCAACATGGCTCAGACGTCGTGGAAGCCGAAATTGATGGAATCGTTAAAGACGTGGACGAGCGACAAATGAATCGAAGCGCAAGTGAAGCGGCCCCAGAGAATCCTTTTATGACGATCGTTGATACCAGTCGGCTTTTTTTAAAAGGGACTGTGGATGAATTTCGCCGCAATCAACTTGAACCTGGTCAAAAGGTTGAACTTAGAGACCGTAATGGCGGCAGTCAGCGATGGACTGGAAAGATCACCCGAGTTGGGGATATGAAAGAGCCTTCGGTAGTGGTTGAAGAACAAGGCGCAAATCCCAATTTGTCGCAATTTAGTTTTGAAGTCGTTTTAGACGAAAGTGAAGAGCCACCTAGTATTGGTATCCATTGTTTTGTAGAACGCATTGAGGAAGAGCAAACTGCGATCAAGCTGCCCAAATCGTTCGTGTTTTATGAAGAAGATAGGCCCTTCATCTACGTCGTTGAGGACCATAAAATCAGTAAACTATCCGTGGAAATCATGGAAGATGAAACGGATGAAGCCATGTATCTGTTAGAAAGTGAACTGGATATGCAAGTGGCGCTCGTCTTCCCAACAGTTCGGATCCAAGAAGGAATGGATGTGAGACCAAATGATCCAACTGATTGATGTCTGCAAAACGTTCCCACAGGGCACTAGCGAAATTCAAGTTTTGAAAAAAATCAACTTAACAATCAATACTGGCGAATTTGTTTCCATCATGGGCCGATCAGGATCAGGCAAGTCGACCTTGATGAATATCATTGGCTGTTTAGACACGCCAACAACGGGCAGCTATCTACTCGATGGTAAAAATACCAGTCAATTGAGTGAAGATGAACTGTCCGAGATCCGCAATCAAAAAATCGGCTTCGTGTTTCAAAATTTTGAACTGTTGCCCAAACTATCCGTTTTACAAAATGCTGCCTTACCGCTCTTGTATGCTGGTGTCAATCAGGAAGAACGAACGACTCGAGCAATTCACGCCTTAGAAAGTGTCGGATTAAGGGATCGGATCGATTTTAGGATCAATCAGTTGTCAGGGGGGCAAAAACAACGAGTAGCGATCGCTCGGGCATTAGCAGGAGAAGCAAATGTGATTTTAGCAGATGAGCCGACAGGTTCTTTAGATACTGCTAATAGTCATGAGATCATGGCGCTATTTACTAAGCTGAACCATCTAGGAAAAACAGTGGTTTTGATTACCCACGAACAAGAAGTCGCGGACTATGCAAAGCGGCAAATCGTCATTAAAGATGGTGAAGTTGTTGAGGAGGGCACAAGATGACCGAAAATATTCGCTTAGCCATTCACGCAATCTACCAGCATCGTTTGCGTTCCTTGTTGACGATGCTAGGAATCATTGTCGGGATTGCCTCCATCATTTCCATTGTGAGTATCATCAACGGAAATACTGAGAACATGAAAAAGCAGCTGATTGGTGGTGATACTAACTCGATGCGGATTGAATATGACGCCAGAAGTGCTTTTTTAGCGGGCGAAAGCGGCAGAAATGATCGTTTGCCTGATTATGCCCCGCAACTATCAGAAGGAGAGCTGCAAAAGTTGCTGACCATTGATCACGCCAA
The DNA here is from genome assembly GCF_047470845.1 of Candidatus Enterococcus avicola. Lineage (NCBI taxonomy): Bacteria > Bacillati > Bacillota > Bacilli > Lactobacillales > Enterococcaceae > Enterococcus > Candidatus Enterococcus avicola. Next base: position 140,590 of record NZ_JBLGTY010000003.1, read on the forward strand.
GAACGTTAGCTTGTTCTATGAAGCCAATCTGACAGTTTTCCAAAGAGACCAGCAAACCGATACGACAGTGCTAGGCATGGATGGCGGGTTCTTTGAAATTTTGCCCCATACGATCCTTGCTGGCAGAGCAATGACTGAAACCGAATTGCAGACACAAAAACAAGTTGCGGTGATTACGAAAGATTTGGCGGAAATTTTTTTCTCGTATCGTGATCCTATCAATCAACTGATCGAAATCAATGGGACGCCCTTTCGCATCGTTGGCGTAGCTGTTTCTGACACGGAGCAACTGTTAGGGAAATATGTCTTCATCCCTCGAGGCAGCCAAAGTTTCGTCGAAGGAAAGCTCAACCAAAGGCCAACAGTGCTGTTTCAGGCAACGGATGCGAACGTCTTAGAATCAGCAGTCGTTCAAGCCAGCCATGAATTGACCAAGAATATTCCGCCTTCAGATTTTGTTTTTTCCATCCGCAACTATGATGAAGTGCAGAAAATGACCGATGATATCAATCGATCGAATATGATTTTACTGGGGGGAATTGCTAGCATTTCCTTACTCGTCGGTGGGATCGGTGTAATGAATACGATGCTGGTCAGTGTGACAGAGCGTACCAGAGAGATCGGTTTGAAGAAAGCATTGGGTGCCAAACGTAAAGTGATTTTGCAGCAATTTTTGACAGAAGCAATCGTTTTATCGGTGATCGGGGGGCTGATTGGCATCATCGTCGGTCTGTTGATCAGCCTGATCGCTTTGCGTCTGTTAGAGTATCCGATGACGATCTCATTGTTATCCATTTTGATCAGTGTGTCATTTTCAATGCTGATCGGTACGATTTTTGGTTACTTGCCCGCTTATAAAGCGTCGAAATTAAAACCGATCGAAGCATTACGCTATGAATAAAAGGAAGGTGTTTTTTATGATAAAAAAACAAACAGCAATTATCTTGTTTGTGGCATTACTTAGTGGTTGCGGTGTTGCTGCGAATGACCCACAGACAAACAACGACAACGTACCCATCAACAACCAAATCAATACGCCGCAAGCGCAAACACAATCGAGTCAAAGTGGAGACGAGACGCAAAATAATCACGATCAAACCGATCAGACAAAAGCGCAACAAGTGACTCAGACAGATGCAGAGCGAGCGAATGAGGAATTGGCACAAGCAGATGAAACGGGCACACTCATTCTTATTGATGGTGATCGTTTTGAGATGGAGTTGACGAACATTTCTCAAGGAACAGGGGAAGACGGCGAAGTCTTTGATATGGCGATCGCATCTGAGGAAAGATTATCCTTTACGATTACTAGCGAGACTGAGATAAAAGTAATTCTATATGATGCACAATCGCATAATTCTCGAATCGTGGAGGGGTCACGTGCGGATCTGCAGCTTGAACGATCGGTAAGTCTTTATGGGCAGCGAGTAGGGGATACCTTCATTGCCACGAAAGTCCTCGTCTTACAAATCAATTAATCGTTATGCTTAAAAGACAACGAAAACAATATTCGCCTGACAGATCACAAGATGATTTGTCAGGCGAGTGTTTATTTTCGGGTCAATTTTACCACTACTTCGCAGCGGGCGGTTTGTGGAAACATATCTACTGATTGCAGATATTTTACGTGAAACACTTTGGCTAATTGGACCAAGTCTCTTGCTAAAGTAGAAACATTACAAGATATATAGACCATCTTCTTCGGTGGTTGTTTCAGCAAAGCTTGCAATAATCGTTCATCCAAGCCTGTCCTTGGCGGATCAACAATGATGCTATCAGGTTTGAAGCCTTCATTAAACCATTTTGGTAAGAGCTCCTCAGCAGTCCCCGTTTCATAATGGGTATTTTGGGCACCAATGCGGCGTGCATTTTCTTGGGCATTTTCAATTGCTTGAGGAATAATGTCCATGCCGCGGACTTCTTTGGCATAAGGAGCCACGCTCAACCCAATCGTTCCCACACCGCAATAGGCATCAACGACTGTTTCATTTTTGCTCAAGTCAAGGGCTTTTAACCCTTCTTGATACAAGATGCTGGTTTGCTGTGGATTCAGCTGGAAGAATGCGCGGGCGGACAAGTCGAAGGTCAGTTCATTCAACCGTTCTTCGATCGCTTCTTTGCCCCAAAGATGAATCGTTTCCTCGCCCATGACGACGGACGTTTTTTTGTTTTGCACATTTTGCATGATGGAAACGACTTGCGGCAAGCGCTGATTGATCTCGCGAATCAGCGCATTTTTTTGCGGCAGTTTGACAGAGTTGGTAATAAACACGACTTGAACTTCGCCAGTCGCGATCCCGATACGAACCATCAATGTCCGTAGAATCCCGCTGTTCTTGCGTTCATCGTAAATCGGGATCTGGTATTTATTCAACAATTGGACGATGCCGTTGATCACTTTTTGCGTATCTTGTTCTTGTACGAGGCAATCATCAATGGCGACTAAGCGATGAGACTCCATTTCGTATAAACCCGCTTCGATTCGTTTGGTTTGACTGTTGTAACGCAATTGAAATTGTGCTTTGTTGCGGTAATGCCAAGGAACATCCATGCCTAAAGTATCCCTTAGTTCAAACTGTTGGTAGCCTTTTGGCTTAAATTTTTCAAGTGCTTGTTTCAATAGGTCTTTTTTGAAATCTAATTGTTTGTCGTAGACTAAGTGCTGCAATTGGCAGCCGCCGCACCGGTCGTAAAACTTGCAGGGTGGTTGGATGCGATCGCTGCTTGGCTTGATGATTTTGGTCATCTTGGCTTCAGCAAAGCGGGGAGATGCTTTGGTGACTTCGGCAATGACCTGTTCCCCCGGCAGAACACGGGGAACAAAGATGATCAGCTTTTTGTAATACCCGATGCCTTCTCCGTTGATCCCCAAGCGTTTGATCGTTAGTTGTAGTTTTTGTCCAAGCTGGACTTGTGTATTTGCCATGTGAACTCCTTAAATAAAATAGTCAGTTCATTTTACCACATTTTTTCAGCTTGATTAGAAGGAATTTCATCGTAGTTGTGGTAAAATAGAATGTACGTTCGCGAGGTGAAGAAGATGAATACAATTATTCGTATCAATAAAGGAAAAGGACCATTTTATGAAGTGGCGACATCAGAAGGTGAAACGCTGCGGGTCTCAGAAGATCTTTTGGTCCGTTTTCGGCTATTAAAAGGCAAGGAACTGAGTGAAGAAGAATTAAAAGAAATCAAAAAAAGTGCGGGGTTTGATTTAGGATTGCAGCAAGCCATGAACTATATCAGCTATCAGCTGCGTTCTGAAATGGAAGTCCGTACCTATTTGAAAGACAAAGAAATCGAAAAACAAGACCGAGACTTAGTCGTTGAACGTCTGAAAGAGTTGAATTTGATCGATGACAAAAACTACGGAGAAAGCTACATTCGCACCCAAGTCCGCATGAGTGATAAAGGACCCGTGGTCATCAGTCAGCAATTGAGAAAAAAAGGATTAAAAGATTCCGTGATTCAGGAAGTATTGCCTTTGTATACCGAGGAAATGCAGTTTGAAGTCGGTTATCATACGGCTGAAAAAGCGATGCGTCGTTTTCACAACAAAAGCCATAAAGAAATGATCCAAAAGATAAAAATGCATTTGATGCAAAAAGGTTTTCATCAGGGAGTCATTCAGATGATTTTGGATGAATTACCGATGGAAAAAGATGAGGACCAAGAAAATGAAGCGCTCCAAAGAGAAGGTGCCCGACTTATGCGGCGGCATCAGCGGTTACCGTTGATGAAACGAAAAATGAAAATCAAGCAAGGCCTTTATCAAAAAGGGTTTGCCATCGATGATATACAACGATTCTTAGATGAGGAAGTAATGGATGAGTAAGCAGTGGGAAACTTGGGATGAAGAAAAAATCAAGACGTTCCAAGAAACATTTTTAACTTGGTATCATAAAGAAAAACGCAATCTCCCTTGGCGGGCGACCAACGATCCGTATGCAATCTGGATCTCAGAGATCATGCTTCAACAAACACGAGTGGAGACAGTGATTGGCTATTTCTATCGTTTTATGGAACAATTCCCGACGATCCAAGACTTGGCGGCAGCCGAAGAACAAAAGCTTTTAAAGGTTTGGGAAGGTTTAGGTTATTACTCTCGTGCCCGTAACCTTAAGGCTGCCGCCCAGCAAATCGTTGCCGAATTCGACGGAGAAATGCCCCAATCAATTGAAGAGATTCGCTCATTAAAAGGAATTGGTCCCTACACAGCTGGAGCCATTGGCAGTATTGCTTTTGGCTTGCCAGAACCGGCAATCGATGGAAATGTGATGCGGGTCGTCAGTCGGTTATTTTGTATCGAAGCAGATATTGCGAAAGCCAGCAGCCGAAGACCATTTGACGAGGCGATGAGAACAATCATTTCCCCCGATGAACCTGGTGAGTTTAATCAAGCCTTGATGGATCTTGGCTCACGAATCTGTACACCCACTACACCGAAATGTGAAGAGTGTCCCATCAGTCAGTATTGTCTTGCTTATGCGGAGAATCGACAAACAGACTTTCCAGTGAAATCGAAAAAAGCAAAGCCAAAAGATGTCTATTACATCGCAGGCGCCATCGAAGATCAAGGCTCGTTTTTACTCGTGCAGCGACCTGAAACAGGCTTATTGGCTTCTATGTGGCATTTTCCTTTGGTAGAAGTGACGAAAGAACAGTACGAGGCTCTGCAGCGAACATGGGCAAAAGAGGAGCAGCTGCAGTTGGATTTGATTGCCGAAGATGATGCGCTCGAAATTTTTCCTGATCTGCCTGTCGTTTGGCAAAAACGACATTTTGGCGAAATCACTCATATCTTTAGTCATTTGAAATGGCACGTCCTTTTATTTTACGGCAGAAAACGTGGAGAGCTCACGTTACAAGACAGCGAATGGGCAGCAAAAGAATCCTTTCAAAACTATGTTTTCCCAAAACCCCAGCAGAAATTGGTGGATCAATTAAAGAAATATCAGAAACTCGATAAAGATTTCTAGGCAAAGCTTTCTTTTATTGCTATAATATTAACGATGTCGGTGTAATGAACACCCAAACAAAACGCAAGTTTTCTTGCTGAGGGAAGGGTTGCTATGCGAGTTCCAAAAGAAGGAGAGTTTGTCAGCATTCAAAGCTACAAACATGACGGCAATTTGCATCGAACGTGGCGGGATACGATGGTCTTAAAGACCAGTGAATTCTCAGTGATAGGGGTCAACGATCATACATTAGTGACCGAATCAGATGGAAGACGCTGGGTTACCCGTGAACCAGCAATTGTATATTTTCATAAAAAATACTGGTTTAATGTTATTGCAATGATTCGAGAAAAGGGGGTTTCCTATTATTGTAATCTTGCTTCACCGTATTTACTTGATGAAGAGGCATTGAAATATATCGATTATGACCTTGATATCAAAGTATTTCCTGATGGCGAGAAACGTTTACTAGATGTGGATGAGTATGAATTGCACAGTAAGATTATGCAATATCCGCAAGACATTGATTTTATCTTGAAAGAAAATGTCAAAATTTTAGTAGATTGGATCAATAATGGCAAAGGACCCTTTTCGCAAGGGTATGTGGACATTTGGTATGATCGCTACAAGCAGTTGTCTCAAAAATAAGTGAAATGGGTCGGATCGCTCATTTTTCCCGAGAAACTTCAACCATTTCGGTTGAAGTTTTTTTGTGCTGTGAGAGGGTTGCTTCTAGCAGTTGCCTTTAAGTTCTGTTTAAGCTGCTAGTCCCATGATAGAAAGACCAAGAAAAAAGTGGGGGAAGCAAATGAAGAAAAAAGGGAAGCTTGTTATCGGTACTACCATGATTCTACTTTTTGCGGCAGGTTTTGCTGTGTTGAGAAATGATCATTTTGTTCAAGAAGAGACCCAAGAAAGCACGGCTCAAACCGAGTCGGACGCTCAAGCAGAAGAGGTCGCACAAACGGCAAGCATGGTCCAAATTTACGTGGATCCCTCAGAATACGATGCAGCGATTGAAAGTGAGAACGATTATGTATCGATTTATCAGACAACAAGTCAAGAAACCGTCATCGGGAAGATCCACCGTGGAAGTTGGGCAACCGTACTTAGTCAAACAGAAGAGATGGTTGAAATCCAAACAGACGATGGAATAACAGGTTACATTGAAAAGCATTCTGCATCCATCCAAGAAGTTCCACTTTCGGAGACTCCAATAAAATTGTCAGACTTTAAAGTCGTTCTTGATGCGGGGCACGGCGGCGAAGATTCTGGGGCACTGTCAACGGATCAAACGATCATGGAAAAAGATTTGACGTTAGCCACCGTCCAAACCATCGGCGAAGTACTGACCCAAGCGGGAATTCAAGTCAGATATACACGCACCGAAGATCGCTATTTAGCGCTGTCTGAAATTACTGCAGCTTCACTCTCGCAGGAACCAGATCTATTTATCAGCATTCATTTCGACAATTCAGAGCTACCAAACAGCAATCAAGGACTGACAACTTACTATTACTATACTGGGGCAAAAGAGATGGCAGAAACGATCACTTCCAGTTTGAGTAGTTCAGTGGCATTGAGTTCCAACGGCACTCGTTTTGGTAACTATTATGTTTTACGAGAGCAATATATTCCAGCAGTTTTGTTGGAGTTAGGTTATTTGAACAGTGACACTGATCTGGCAATGATTACAAGTGAAGGCTATGATCAAAGGGTGGCGCAAGCGTTGCTGACAGCGATTGAAGAGATCGTTGAAGCAGAGGAATAAAAAGCAGCGACCCCAAAACAGAGGAAGAATCTGTTTTGAGGTCGCTGCTTTAAGTAATCACTGCTCGTTAAAAGGTTTTGCTCATTTTGATATGGGGCATATCCGCGTCTAAAAAGACATCGCCTTCAGGCTGATAGCCTAACTTCAAGTAAAATTCTTTGGCAGTTAACTGTGCCCCTAACGTGACTTTTTTGATTCCTTGTTTTTGAATGAAAGCTTCCGCTCCCTCGATCAACTGCCTGCCGTAGCCTGAACATCGATGAGCAGCTGGCACCGCCATTCGCTGTAATTTCACCTCATGATCAGAGATCGGTAAAAAACGTAAGGTTGCGACTGCTTCATTGGCATCGTCATATAAGACGAAATGAACAGCCAATGCCTCATTTTCATCTACTTCTAATGCTAATGGAACCCCTTGCTCTTTTACAAACACTTGATTTCGTATTTTCAATGACGCTAAATAGATCTCACTTAGCGTATCTTTTGTTTGTGCGATATGCATAAAAAAACTCACCTCAGCTATGATTTCTCCGTTATTTTTATTAGTATACCACTTTTTTTACAAATTTCTTTTTTTTGCGGCTAAAGTCGCAAGCTTTTTTTTACAAAATCAACTATAATGTTATAAAAAAGGGAGGGAATCTTTTGTTCGACAAATTCAAACAATCAAAACTGTTCTTTTGGTCATTGGAAGCATTGGTTTTAGTGACACTCGTGTTTGTGTTAAGTAAAGTCAATTTTCTATTTGCACCGATCGGCACGTTTTTTTCTACTTTATTTGCACCAGTATTGATTGCTGGCTTTCTGTATTATTTGCTAAATCCAATCGTCCTATTTTTGATGAAAACCACAAAAATAAAACGACTGTTTGCTGTCATATTGGTTCTATTGTTATTAGTAGCAGCAATCATCTTGATTTTCGTCAGCGTTATTCCTAATCTGGTGAGTCAGATTACTTCATTGGCGGAAAATATTCCAACATTTGCCAAAAATATGGAAAGCTGGATCTCAAGGATCGCAGATGATCCATTTTTCAAACAAATCGATATCGCGCAGCAGTTAGAAAACCTAAATCTTTCTTATGGTTCTTTGCTGCAGCAGTTTCTTAGTGGGTTATCCACTAGCTTAGGATCGATCGTCAGCACGATTGCTTCCGCGACGATGATCATCGTTACAGTCCCATTCATCCTTTTCTACATGTTGAAGGATGGAGAAAAGCTAGTTCCTAATCTGAAAACAGTCTTTCCAGAAAGAAGACGCGAGCAGATTGTTGGGTTGCTAGGTGACTTAAACAAGACACTATCCAATTACATCAGTGGGCAAGCGATCGAATGTATTTTTGTCGCTACCTTCACGTTTATTGGGTACTGGATGATCGGCGTCAACTATGCCTTTCTTTTTGGGGTGATCGCAGGGGTCACAAACTTGATTCCTTATTTAGGTCCGTATCTTGGCTTGATTCCAGCAGTCTTAGTGACGGTGTTTGATGAACCGTTCCGCGCATTGCTGTGCTGTGTCGTGGTACTAGTCGTCCAACAATTAGATGGAAATGTTATCTACCCGAATGTGATCGGAAAATCATTAGCGATCCATCCATTAACGATCATCTTGGTTTTATTGGTCGCTGGAAATCTGGCAGGTTTGCTGGGAATTTTCTTAGGAGTACCGTTTTACGCAATTTGTCGGACGATCGTGGTCTTTATTGTTCGTCTGATCAAAGATGACAAAATCAAGAAAAATCAAGAACGGTTGATCGAGTAATCAATGACTGGTGTTTTTTATTGCAAAGAAAAAAACTTTGTGATAGGATTTTATCGTGGGCTAAGCCCACGATTTTTTTTAGAATATGAAAAAATAAGGAGAGAATGCTATTATGAATGCTGACCCCGAGAGTCAGTCGCTTCTAGCGCAAATTTTATTATTGATCGTTTTGACATTGATCAACGCTTTTCTAGCGGCCTCTGAGATCGCAGTCGTCTCAGTCAACAAAAACCGTGTGGAGCAAAAAGCGGAAGAAGGAAATGTCAAATCACAAAAATTATTGAAAATCATTGATAATCCAACAAATTTCTTGTCAACGATCCAAGTTGGGATTACCTTGGTGAATATCTTATCTGGGGCATCTCTGGCAGATACCTTGTCGACCCGTCTGGCACCTTTATTAGGTGGAGGAACGGCGGCTAAAAGCTTAGCGAACATTATCGTTTTAGCGATCTTGACCTATGTGTCGATCGTTTTCGGTGAGTTGTATCCAAAACGTATCGCCATGAACAAATCAGAAGAAGTTGCCCAGTTCACTTCTGGTGTGATTCGAACGATCGGGATTATTGCAAAACCCTTCGTCTGGTTCTTATCTGCTTCAACAAGCTTATTGGCGCGGATCACTCCAATGGAATTTGACGATGAAGACACAAAGATGACCCGTGATGAAATGCGGTATATGTTGGAAACAGAAGGAGTCTTCGAAGAAGATGAATTAGAGATGCTGCAAGGGATCTTTTCATTAGATACGAAAGTCGCCCGTGAAGTCATGGTTCCCCGAACCTCTGCCTTTATGGTGGATATCAATGACTCAGTAGAAGAAATTTTGACTGAAATTTTAGCAGAAAATTATTCTCGTATTCCTGTATATAATGAAGATAAAGACAAAGTCGTTGGGATTTTGCATACCAAAAACCTTTTGAAATGTGCCTACAAATACGGCTTTGAAACAATGGACATCAAGCAGATCTTGCAAGAACCACTGTTTGTTCCAGAAACAGTCTTTATCGATGATTTGCTTTATGAATTAAAGAAAACCCAAAACCAAATGGCGATCTTGCTTGATGAATACGGCGGAGTCGTTGGGTTAGTTACGTTAGAAGACTTGCTTGAAGAAATCGTCGGTGAGATCGATGATGAATCCGATGAGGTCGAAGAGCTTTATGAAAAAATCTCTGATAAAGAATACGTGATCCAAGGTCGGATGCTGATCGATGATTTCAATGAAGCTTTCAATATGAGCTTGCATATGAGCGACGTCGATACGATGGCAGGATACCTGATCACTGCTTTAGGAATGATTCCAGATGAAGGAGAAAAACTTTCCTTTGAAGTGGATAACGTGAAATTGATTTCTGAAGAAATGGAAGGATCACGTGTCTTGAAGATCCGTGTAATCTTCCATGATCCAGAAGAAGGCGAAGTGGAACCAGAAGAAGAACGCCGCTATTTCCGCAAAGATTTTGAGGAAGATGAGCCTCGCCGTTAAAGTTCCGCATGAATGAAATGAGAAAGACCAAGGCAACTGCTTTGGTCTTTTTTGTTCCTTTTTTTTACTTATTCCCCTTGATTTGTTTGTAAGAAACGGTTACGATAAATCTAATCAATAATACAGTTTAAAAACAGATAAAAAAACACTTGTATCTTATCGTTAAGCACTTTGATTGCAATTTTCCGTAAGAAAAGCGAGAATATCCATAGAAATCTAATGAGAACGAGGGGCTTGAAATGAAATTTTACCGTATGCTTAGTGATGATATCCGTTACAATTTGGCAACTGAAGAGTATTTAATGAATAACGTAGATGTTTCGGAACCTTGTCTTCTGTTATACATACAAAAACAATGTGTTATAATCGGCAGAAATCAAAATGCGTATCAAGAGATCGATTTTGACTATTTAAGGAGTCGCAATATCGTGTTGACTCGCAGGACATCTGGCGGTGGAGCAGTTTATGACGATCTAGGCAACATGAGCTTTAGTTTTGTCACCAAAAAAGATGCCACGAGTTTTGGTGACTACCAAAGTGCAACACAACCGATCATGAAAGGCTTAGCGGCAATGGGAGCCAAGGAGGTAGAAGTACATGGCCGCAATGATCTGTTCATTGATGGGAAAAAGTTTTCTGGCAATGCGATGTATACAAAAAAAGGTCGAACGTATTCTCATGGCACATTGATGTATGATGTGGATCTAGAAGAATTAACAAAAGTCCTACACGTTGCCCAAGAAAAAATTGCCTCTAAAGCAACGAAATCCGTACGTAAAAGTGTGACGAATATCAAACCGTATTTGGCAGAACAATACCAATCAATGGATACCAAGGCATTTCGAGACACACTCCTTTGCCGAATCTATGAAGTAGAATCGATTGATGAAATCAGTGAGCAAGAGATCGTCTTGACGGATGCGGATCGCCAAGCAATCCAAACGTTGTTTGAAGAACGTTACGCGAACAATGAGTGGATTTTTAATGAAGCGCCTGCTTTTGAATGGCAAAAAAGAAAGCGGTTTGCGCAGGTTGGGATCGTTGAAGTCGATTTTACTGTCAACAAAGGCAAGATTGCAGCGATTCAAATTACCGGTGATTTTTTTGGACAAAAAGAGATCAGTGAACTTGAAGCGATGCTGCAAGGTATTGATTTTGAACAAAACACCATCAGCCGCTTGCTAAAGGATATTGCCATCGAGCAATTTATCCATCAGATGACTAACGCTGAATTTCTTGCGTTGCTGTTTGATTAGGAGGGAAAAAGATGCTAGAAGCGATCAACATCACAAAGCGTTACGATCGAAACGTCCTAGATGGTCTTTCTTTTGCTGTTCAGCCGGGGGAAATTGTTGGGGTCGTCGGCAAAAGCGGCTCGGGGAAATCAACGTTGCTTCGGCTTTTGAACTTAATTGAGACACCTGACAGTGGGGAGCTGCTCTTTGACGGGAAACGAATCGATCCCTTAAACAAAAAGCAACTGCTACATGCGCAGCAGGAAATCGGCATGATTTTTCAAAATTACAATCTGCTACACAATCGAACCGTTTTTGAAAATGTCTATTTGCCCTTGAAGTTAATGGGGAAATCATCGGAGAAGGTGTTGGAGATGCTTTCATTTGTTGGGATGGAAGACAAAGCCGACATTTATCCAGCCAAGTTGAGCGGTGGGGAGAAACAACGAGTAGCTATCGCACGGGCGTTGATCCGTGAGCCGAAAATCTTGCTGTGTGACGAACCCACTAGTGCGCTGGATGAAGATACGAAAGCCGATGTACTTGCTTTACTGCAAAAAGTTCAACAGACGTTTCAGCCAGCAGTCATTTTCGTTAGTCATGAGCTAACCGCAGTCAGACAAATTTGTCAACGTGTGTTTGTATTGGAAGATGCCGTCTTTGCGGCGGAATTTGTCAATCATCCGCAGCCAATTGTCCGCAAAGAAAGCTCTTATGTGGACAAAGTGGAGAGGAGTTTGCTGCATGACGATCAGTGAGAGTATTTTGTATTATCTGCCTGAATTACTTCAGTCTTTGAAAGAAACAGCGATCATGATGGGGATTTCGATGCTCGCAGCCATTGCCTTAGGACTACCGCTAGGTGTCTGGCTCTTTCTTAGCCGCAGTCGTGGGAAAAAAATCTCATTTCTTTATGAGGGTTTGAATCTCGTTGTGACGATCATCCGCTCGTTTCCGTTTCTATTATTTGTCGTAGCGTTGATCCCACTGACGCGAATGCTTTTAGGTAGCTCATTTGGACCGATTCCCGCCAGTTTCCCTTTGAGCATCGTTGCTATGAGTATTTTTGCTCGCTTGACGGAGCAAGTACTGCTGGATGTCCCCGAAGAAGTTTCTTATTTGGCGAAATCCCTTGGCGTCAGTCAATGGCAATACGTTTGGTCGTTTTTACTGGTGGAAGCTAGAAGCGGCTTGATTTTATCTTTAACGACGACAGCAGTCAGTATGGTTTCTTATTCGACGGTGATGGGGATCGTCGGCGGTGGTGGTATCGGCGATTTTGCGATCCGCTATGGCTATCAACGCTATGAATATGGCGTCATGTATTTTGCAATTATCATCATGATTCTTTTGGTCTTTATCCTGCAAGGGATTGGCAATCAAGCAGCAAGAAAACTTGATAAACGAAAATAGGAGGAATGAAAGTGAAAAAAGGATTTGTTTTAGGATTGAGTGTATTGGCATTAGGTGTATTGGGGGCTTGCGGTACGGGTACGGATGAGGCGAGCGAAGAGAAAATCATCAAGGTCGCTTCGCAAACGACGCCAATGACCGATGTCGTAAAAGTTGCAGCGGAAGCAGTGGAAGATGGCTGGGAAATCCAGTTGGTCCAAGTCAATGACAATATCCAGTACAATGAGCTGCTGAATAATGACGAGGTCGATGCCAACTTTGCGCAACATGAACCATATATGCAAATGTATAATGAAGAAAAAGATGCAAACCTAGTGGCATTAGATAAAATCTACAACGCAAAAGTCGGTTTTTATTCCAAAGAGTATACGGATATCAATGATATTCCAGAAGGAACAAAAGTTGCATTGCCGAATGATGTGTCTAACGAAGGTCGAGCGTTAGCGATTTTAGCAGAAGAAGGATTGATCACCCTTAAAGATGGCGTTGGTGTTAATGGAACACTTAAAGACGTTACCGAAAATCCGAAAAATTTTGAATGGTTATCTGTTGATTTACTGAATCTTGCGGAAGCCTATGATGAACCGAATGTATCCTTGGTATATAACTATCCAACCTATATCGCGAAAATCGGTTTGAAACCAGCCGATGCCCTTTTCTTAGAAAAAACGATCGATGATCGCTTTGCTATCTCATTGGTTGCTCGAGAAGACAATCAAGATTCTGAAAAAATCGCCGTTTTGCGCCGTGCCATGACTAGCGATAAAGTTCGCGAATTTTTAGAAAACGACCATAGCGATACCTTATTGCCAGCATTTTAATTTATTTCCATCAAATGGAAAGAACGCCCTTTGCCTAACTCTGTAAAAGAGAGTAGTCAAAGGGCGTTCTTGTCTTTTTTTTGCTTTTTTATCACCCTTATCCATGATATACTGATTTGGTCAGAAAACTAGCGACAGTCTAAAATGGTCACTGTTCGCATTGTAAATACAAGAAATGGAGCAATAAAATCAATGGATAATCCAAAATTAAAACAACAAGTAGATAGTCGCCGTACCTTTGCGATTATTTCCCACCCGGATGCGGGGAAAACAACCATCACAGAACAATTATTATTATTCGGTGGCGCGATTCGCCAAGCTGGTACAGTCAAAGGGAAAAAGACTGGGAATTTCGCAAAGTCCGACTGGATGGAAATTGAAAAACAACGGGGGATCTCCGTTACCAGTTCTGTTATGCAGTTTGATTACCAAGGCAAACGGGTCAATATTTTAGATACCCCTGGGCATGAGGACTTTTCTGAAGATACCTACCGTACCTTGATGGCGGTGGATAGTGCGGTCATGGTGATCGATAGCGCAAAAGGGATCGAAGCGCAAACGAAAAAACTCTTCCAGGTCGTTAAAAAACGCGGTATTCCGATTTTTACCTTTATCAATAAACTCGACCGTGATGGCCGCGAACCATTAGAATTATTAGAAGAACTAGAAGATCTTTTAGAGATCGAATCATTTCCAATGAATTGGCCGATCGGCATGGGGAAAGGCTTAGAAGGACTGTATGATATCCATAACCAACGGGTCGAATTTTATCGTCCAGACAATCACGGTGGGGAACGTTTAGTTGCCCTAGATGAAAATGGTCAATTTCCTGCAGACCATCCATTTGCCGAAGATGGGCTGTTCCAACAAGTTTTAGAAGAAGTGGAACTGTTGCAAGAAGCTGGTGATGCCTTTGATACAGAAAAAATCGCACGAGGCGATCAAACACCCGTGTTCTTTGGTTCCGCCCTTACGAATTTCGGCGTGCAGACCTTTTTGGAAACCTTCTTGTCCTTTGCACCAGCGCCTTACGGTCACAAAACTTTGGCTGGTGATGAAGTCAGTCCTTATGAACCAGAAATGTCTGGGTTTGTGTTCAAGATCCAAGCAAATATGAACCCTGCCCATCGTGACCGGATCGCCTTTGTCCGTATTTGTTCAGGAACCTTTGAACGAGGCATGGACGTGACACTTGAGCGTACTGGCAAAAAAATGAAACTCAGCAATGTGACACAATTTATGGCAGACACCAGAGAAAATATTGAAGAAGCAGTCGCTGGGGATATTATCGGGGTTTATGATACGGGAAATTATCAAATCGGCGATACGATCTATGAAGGAAAACTAAAAGTTGCTTACGAAGAGCTACCATCCTTTACTCCGGAACTCTTTATGAAAGTCACTGCAAAAAATGTGATGAAGCAAAAATCATTCCACAAAGGAATCTATCAGTTGGTCCAAGAAGGGGCTATCCAGTTGTACAAGACGTATCTTAGTGATGAGTATATCATCGGTGCTGTCGGGCAACTGCAATTTGAAGTTTTCCAATATCGCATGATGAATGAGTACAATGCCGAAGTCATTATGACCCCAATGGGCCACAAGATTGCCCGTTGGATCGATCCGAAAGACTTGGATGAGCGTATGAGCTCCAGTCGTAATATTTTAGCGAAAGACCGTTTCGACCAGCCATTGTTCTTGTTTGAGAACCAATTTGCGATGCGCTGGTTCGCAGATAAGTACCCAGACGTCGAATTGAAGAGTTTGATGTAAGAGTCGTTTCCCGCGAGACTGTCTAGGTATGCGCAACATTGTACGTAAGGCTGATCTTTTTTAATTGAACGATCGTAGAAAGTCCTTTCTTATCCAAATGGATAAGAAGGGGCTTTTTTGCTGAAAACATGCTTTTGATACAGAAGGAAGGTTGCATGATTGGGGGCAATCGTCCAATGATCAGACAATTATCCTAATTTATAACCATTCTTTTAAAAGAAGATAAAATGAGTTGGAAAAAGAGCGTAGTATTAAAGGTGACCACAAGGAAATGCACTTGAAATGAATAGAAAAATATCATAGGCACATTTGATGGTTCAGGAAATTTTCACCTTGTTTGAAAGTAGGGGGAAAGCAGAGAATAGATTGCCAGTGATAGAGGTCGTTTAATCATTTGATCGAGGGACATGTTCTTTTTGTCAGATGCTACTAGTGAAGCCTTAGCTTTCTTTATCTGAGCATGAATCGGTGATTGCCCTTGAAACTTCATTTGAAGCACTTCTAACAGATGGTTTAAGTTTTCAGTTGGTGTACCATGGCTTCGGCACGCCAAAATGAATTAGTCTTATTGCTAGTCTACTAATTATCTATCTATCGATTTTGCTAAAGCAAATGATTATTTATTAAATAAAAGTGTTTTCTGAAAGCAGAAAGGGGACCATGTAGTGCTAAAAAGTTTGTTATTCATTTTTTCGGTGATGTTTTTCTTTCCAACAGTAGAGGCTATGGCTGATGACGTTTCCGAAACGTTGATTTTTGATTTAAACACGATTGACTTTAAGGATGAACACTATTATTTGTTGAAAACCACACAAGATCTTCAGCTGACCGTCGATAGCAACGGCAGTGAAGGTGCTTTTGGCGTAACAATCACGGCTGTCGGGGAAGCATTTTCAGCAGAACTAAACAGCGTGAACGGATCGGAAGAGATGATCATTCAGATCGAGGATGCTGATGAAGCATCAATGATTCTTAATGTAGATGCAACATTGAACATAAAGGAATATCTTGATTCTAACTCTGAGTACTACCTATCAGTCACTTTTACAGCAATTGATGATTCAGAGACCTTTACGAAAGAGATAAAAATGAATCAGACGGATGAGGAAAAAGAAGAGATTCCGGATGAAAATCTGACAGATGAAGACCAAGACGATGGAAAACAAGAAGACGATGGCATCGAAGATGAATCCGAGAGCCAAAAGGAAGAAGCAGAATCTAATTACGACGAGCAAGCAAACTTGGAAGAAGACACCCTTGATAATGATTCTACCAAACTAGAAGATTCGATCAGTGATGTCGAGGATGAGGCTAGTGCTGAGTTTTTTTTAGGGAAGAAAAGCCAGTACGAGACAGCACCTTTTTTTTCAAAAGAAATGATCGTTGAAGAAAAAATATTTAGGCATATATCAGGAAAAACCGCTTATTTGATATGAGCGGTTTTTCTTGTCCCACTTCGGCGAGGAGATACTCAACATTACTTTAAAAAGGAAGCTATCAATAATTGATGAGCAGTGGAATAAGCAGAAACAGCACAAAAGAGAGGAACTAGCCCTCTCTTTTTCTTTTTGATTTTAAAATGTAAAAGACTGCAGCTGCCAACGCTGCAACAAGAACAAAGATGATCCAGATAAGGATTTGATTATTTGTCTGAACATCGGCAGTGTTCGTTGGACGGTTCTCTTTTTTGAAGTTATCCAAGTCTTCTTTCTCATAAGAAAAAGTAGTGGTGATCGCTTTTCTAGTTGTTTCTATTGTCAAACGGTATTCGCCTTCAATAAGTTCACTATTGTCTATTAAAGGAATCTGCATTCTTGATTTGGTTAACGGCGTTAAAAGAACGGAATCTGCTAACTTTCCAGAGGCAATTGTTTCTCCATTTGGGTTTATTAGTTCGTAGAGTGCATTGTTCAAGTTGCCTAAAATAGGATTATAGTTGAGGGCATAAAATTGTAGATTTACCGTGTCCTGAAGAGCAACAAAGGAGAAGTCTTCATAAACGACGTCTTTGAGCTCTTCCACTTCACTAAAAAATAAGTTGATAAAAATAAGTGACTCATACACAGATTTGATACCAACTGAATCTTCTGCTGTTTCAAGACCCATGATCTGACTAAAATTGATTGCCCCCATCACGGTTCCTTCACGTGCAGGCTCCTCTGGAAGAGTGATTGTAACGGTCACAAGAACGGATTCATTCGGGAGAATCTCAATTTGATCATCATCATCTAATGCTTCTGATTCGATCAATGCATAATTTGAAAAGTTATACTTATCATCTAGCAGTAAAGTCAAGTCATCGCTATAGATGATAGCCGATTCTCGTGAGAGAGCAGTAGAGGTGTAGGGCGTGACAACAATGGATGAGTCACCAGATCCAACATTTTCTAGTGTAATTTCAACAATATACGTCGTCTCCATCTCAGGAGAAATACTCAAGGTATTATCAGAAGTTTTGTATTCTGTTTCTCTCAGAGTAAGTTTCAGTGAGTTCGTCGTCTCATCGGCATTTGCATTACGGATGTTTGTATTGCTGATCAGTGTCAGTAAGAGAAGCAACACAGAAATCCTTAGAAAAGAATTTCTGTGTTTGAATGTATGATTCATGAAATTATTCCTTTTAAAATTTATAGTGATAGATTGTCACCGTTATCAGGATTACCTTCTTGTGCTCTTATTGTAATTACAGGTTTCTCATCACCTTCTTCTAATTCAGCAAATTTTTGTGCAAATTCTCGATTGATCGTAAATTTTATGTTTGTTCCTTCAGGAGTGGAAGCTGTATCAACGGGTGCAGCAGTCAAATCGTCTACTAGATTAGAGGAGTCTATTTGGATTCCATTAAAACCAACAGGTGCTTCTACAACAAAAGTAACGATTGCTGTAGAAGCAGTTAAATTGGTCAAAGTACCACCTACATTTAAGATAGTTCCTTCCACAGTTCCGTCGGTTAATAAATCTTTAGTAATCTGTACAGATTCTTCTAATTCGATGTCGTCATTAAACTCGAATGTTGCTGTTTCTTCATAGGCAAGTTCAATCGGAATCGTTTTCGAGTCAGGGACACCTGTCACAGCAAACGCGTTGACTCCTCCGGCTAACAACAAAGATGCAATGAATGTAGTACCCAAAATAACTTTTTTCATAATAAAACCTCACTTTAATTTTTGCAGATGATTTACTGCTTAAATAAAGTATACAATGATGGTGTAATAAATTATTATCCGTTTTTGCGCTATTTTTAATGAAAAAGTAGAAAGTATTTTATTAATCTGATTTTTTTATAAAATAATTTAATAAAATATTCAAGTGGTCAAATCATGTTGATTATCAAGTCGACCGATCTTTCTGTCTACGAATTATCAATTCGGTAATAATCACTATGAAAGTAAATTTGTTGCAGGGTTATATTTTGGCTTTTATTTTAAGTCAACGTCTTCTCAGAATTGAAAGAATTGTCGTTCCAACTAGGATGGGACCTAAAAAACGAAAAAAATGTTATTCGTAGTCTCTGAGAATTTGCTCTGAATCAGTTGCTGTCAGAGAAACCAGTTCTGAAAATTCATGTCTGATATTTCTATAGTGAACCCCTGCAATTCAATAAAAACCAACTTTCTATCATTTTTAAGAAACTATTTTGGCAGTAGCTTTACGCGTATGAACAGTTGCGTAGGGTGGGGATTGAAAAGTATGATTCTATTTATGCGTTCCTATTGGATAGGTATATCGAAGTTACTTATGAAAAAATATCAATTAACGTTTTCATTCAATTAGTAATCTGCACCTACAATTCTTCTAGCTTCAAGCGACAGAGACATCAAGGGTTACTCCTGTGTTAATAAACGTTCATGTTTGTTTCATTATAAAGAAATCTCAAAAAACTAACTGTGTGGGATGGCTATCTCATCAACCGTAGATTTTAATAGGAAGCATATTTTTTTAGGAATATACAATCAGACTCTTTGAAGAAAGCTTTGAAAGAGTTTTTTTGTCTTTCTTAATTATATGAAGTTGCTACTCGTTTCTAATCGACAGGTCTTTTAGTCAGTAGAAAGAAAAAGAGTGACAATGATTATTTTATTTGTAGTTTTTTTGAAAAAAAGACGATAAAAATCAGCTGGTTCTTACTATATCCTTAATAGCAGAGGATCAAAGTTCTTTTAAGGAGTGAATCAAAATGCTGCAAACCAGAATAAATTTCAGTGGACAAAAGAATGCTACCATGTTGACTGTGCGCTTTTTCAGCAACAAGACGAACACGATTTTAGAGAGAAATTTAATTGTGGATCAAGAAGATGATCGGCAATCGGTTCTTGACTACTTAGCAGAATCACTAGGGGAAATCAACATCTTGCAATACTCTTCGAAAAACGTTTTGTGTATCGCTGAACGTTCAAGGCTAGAAAAAGCAGGAGGCACGCATCGATTGGAACATTTTTGGGGAGATGTCATCAGTTATATCGTTGAGTGCGTGGATAAATCGGGTATTCATTATGATTTGCATGTCATTGGCAATGTTGATTCGGATGATGAAGAAATTATGCGGTCAATTAATGAGATGAGTGATGAATTGTCGATCATCAACATTTATGAATACAAAGATTGCTGGCTAAAAAGAGAAGATATTTTATTACAATCTCTTTGAAATGAACTTGATTCCTCAAAGAAGTTTGTCCAGCTAGAAAATGATTTTACTCTCCAAGTCACTTACCAATCAATGAAAGAATACGAATTTTTTTCTAAGTCTATGGAAACAGCTAATTCACAGGATCTTTTTAATGGTTTCCAACACTTTTTTGTTACAAAAGGTAAGAATCGTTTTACAAGTTTTTCTCACCCGTTCTGTTTTAAAGAAGCGGGGATTTTTCTGAAGTTTTTATTAAAATTGTCCGTTTAATGAAAAAAGAGGCTCAAATTTAAGTTTATTTTACTATAATTGGAAACTAGGATACTTTTTAAATAAGGCGGGTAAAAAATTTTGGAGTATATAGAAAAGTTGTATAGGTTTTATTTAACCAAAAAACAAGTAGATAAATTAACTATTATTAGAAATATCATTTTGGAGAAGCAGCTGTCTCTTGATAAAATATGTGAAACGATAAACAAATCTTTGTATCAGGTGAAAATATTGATCAATGAAATCGCCGAAGATATGAGAGAGTTTACGACCTTTGACGAGTCTATTTTTTTGTTGAAAAAGAGAACCGTTTATTTGTCACGAGAATTAAACGAAGAACAAAGCCTGCATATTTTTGTGAATCTAAAGAAGAAGTATTTCTTAGAATCTCCTTATTATCGTCTATTATCCTATTTGTTAAGAAAAAGAAAGACCCGTATGGTGGACATCTCAGAAGAATTGATTTTTAGTATTTCTTATTGTTATAAATTGATCAGCTATCTGAAAAAAATGCTGGTTATCCAAAATGTCCCGATTACTATCAATAACAATACAGATTCCATTGATCTAACAGGGGCAGAGCCTTGTGTGCGGATGTACCACTATTTAGTTGAGATCATGGCTTGTAATGTTTACATCAATCAGCGCACCCGTGCAAGCGTTGAATTAGCTGCGAAAGAATATGAGCCGTTGAAAACTACAAAAGTGAAGCACGACATTATGTTTTCAATCATTGAAAATGCGGTGTTGAGGGGCTATATCGTCAATGAATTAGACGAAGCTTCCATCGCTATTTATGAGCAAATCAAGCAACTCAATGGGGAAAAACAAGTGATCAAGCTGCTGCCGATCAGAAGTCAGCAAGATATCGAGAAAGAACAGATTTTTTATCACTTCTGGGTTTTTCTCTTCATACCTGAAACGATCTCGGATCAAGAGAAACTTCTTTTGGGGAAACAGCTGCGAAACCTCTCGGGGAATCCATTGGTCGAATTTTCTGCCGATGTTGTGGCTGTCTTGTCGCAAAAGTATGATCTTTCCAAAGCGATCGAAGCGTTTCTTACCTATGAATTAGTGATGAATACATGGGGCTGTCTTCATCTCTTTTTGGATAGTTTTGTGTCTACTGAAGATTTGTCCTCTACGAACGAACGCATATTAGAGGTGGAGGAGCTGATTGCGACCGTCTTGCAGCGCCATTCGTTTGTAATAGAAAAAGAAGCCCTTTTCTTAAGGAAAATCGCTCAGATTACAGCATCTTATTTACCTATCCAAAAAGAGGAACCGATTCGCATTGGTATTTCTCTTTTGAACCACCCTGAATATATTCCGGTCATTAAGAACAAACTATTAAAAATTTACAATGAAAATGTGATTCACTTTAGTTCGAACTTAGGAGACTCAGACATACTGGTTTCTGATGGCGTGCTGATCCATAATGAGTCACAGAAATTTACATTTTTTGGCAATGTTCATAGTACCAAGGATTGGCACAATCTACATGTGATGATCCAGTCGATGATTTCTAATAAATATACTTGAAAAAGAGAGCGTAACGCTCTCTTTTTTTTGCTTGACTATCAGGTAGCGTTGGTCGAAGTACTAGGCGAAAGAAGGAGGAGAGAAGACAAAAAAAGATATCTATAAAAGAGGGCTGCGACAGTCACCTTTTATAGATATTTTTTAAACACGTGATTAGGCAAAGCTAACGTGAGGAAGACAACGTTTTTTTGATGGAGATTTCTACCACTTCGGGCATTTGGATCACAGAGATCGTAGCAGGATCATAGGAGCCATCAGGTAATTTTTTCAAGAAGTAATTTTTGATTTCTTCTACTTCCGTCGGGCGAATATTCCGTTTTTTATTGATCAGCAAAATTTCATTGTGGTTCGGCGCTGAGGTAAAGATCACGGTCGTGTCTCCGGCAGTGTAAACCTTTACAAGTTCTGCGTCGGTATTTTCAAGTTGATTCAATACTAGTCGAGAATGGCTGTTTGTAACGTTGATTAATTTCACCAGACTCACCTCACATTCTATGTATTTATTAATAACATTATAGGTCGTTTTTTTTCAAAAGAAAAGCCAGACAACTCGGAATTACCCAATTTTTTGGCAAAACATGGTTGTCTGGCAAAACGAACAGTTTGGTCACCGTTTTGACACGTTATTGCTCATCTGTTTCCGATGGTTTTTCCTCTTCAGCGGAAGATGTTTCTTCAGGAAGTGCAGAGGATTCAGCTGAAGTTACAACGATTTTATCGGAATCCTCCAATTGTGCTTTTAATTGACGAACTTGAGGATGCTCAAGATAATATTCAGCAATCCCGTCTTCGATTTGATCTTGGATGGTCCTGCGCAATGGGCGAGCACCCATCGTTGCACTGTAACCTAGATCGACCAGTTTTTCTTGCACGTCTTGTGGAACATCGATATGCAATTTTTGATGACTAAGTGTTTGATTAACATCATGCAGCATAAGGGACACGATCGATAACAAGTTTTCCTTGCTTAGTGCCTTGAATTCGATGATCCCGTCAAAGCGATTGAGAAATTCTGGCGTAAAGTAATTGTTCAATTGATTTAACACGGAACGAGTGATGCCTTCACGCGCTGCGCCAAAGCCGACGTTGGCTTCAACTTTGCCAGTTCCAGCATTACTTGTCATGATGATCAGGGTATCTTTAAAGCTGACTGTACGTCCTTGGGCATCCGTCAAACGACCATCATCGAGAATTTGCAAGAACATATGCAATACATCAGGATGGGCTTTTTCCACTTCGTCTAATAAAATTAGGCTATATGGATTCCGACGAACTTTTTCCGTCAATTGACCCGCTTCTTCATAGCCAACGTAACCAGGAGGAGAGCCAATCAGTTTGGATACACTGTGTTTTTCCATGTATTCTGACATATCGAAACGAATCATCGATTCTTCAGAACCAAACATCTCATAGGCTAATTGTTTTGCTAATTCGGTTTTCCCGACACCGGTTGGCCCGACGAATAGGAAGGAGCCGATCGGACGATTTTGTTTGCCTAAACCGACCCGATTTCTGCGGATCGCTTTGGCTACTTTATCGATCGCTTCATCTTGTCCGATAACTTTAGCTTTCAAGTCATCCGCAAGATTTTTCAATTGCGTTTGTTCTTTTTCTTTCAATTCACCAACTGGAATATTTGTCCGTTCTTCAACGATTTGTTCCATGTCTTTTTCGGTAATGACTGGCGTTTCTTCTTCGCTGATTTGGCGTTCCTTCATTTTTTGCAATTTATTGATTTGATCGCGATAGTAAGCAGCTTTTTCGAAATCTTCTTCTCGAGAGGCAGCTTGTTTTTGCTCTTCCGCTTCTTGTAATTTCTTTTCGATCGTTTTTGGATCAACGATTTGGATCGTTAAGTTTTTCTTAGAACCTGTTTCATCTAGTAGATCGATTGCTTTATCAGGCAAGAATCGGTCTTGGATGTATCGGTTAGAAAGGGTAGCGGCAGCTGCGATCGCTTCATCAGTATATTTCACATGATGATAATCTTCATAACGTGGTTGCAAACCTTTTAAGATACGGATCGTTTCTTCCACAGAAGGTTCATCCACACGTACTGGTTGCAAACGGCGTTCTAAAGCAGCGTCTTTTTCGATGATGCGGTATTCATTTAACGTCGTTGCTCCGACCATTTGTAGTTCTCCACGAGCAAGAGCTGGTTTTAAGATGTTTCCAGCATCCATATTTCCGTCGCCAGCTGCACCAGCGCCAACGATTTCATGGACTTCATCAATAAACAAAATCACGTTTTCTGCTTGCTTGATTTCTTCAATCAATTTTTGGATGCGTTCTTCGAATTGGCCACGAATACCTGTGCCTTGAACAAGAGACGCAACGTCCAAACGAATGACTTCTTTATCCATTAGTTTTTGTGGTACATCACCATCAACGATTTTTTGGGCTAACCCTTCAACGACGGCAGTTTTCCCAACCCCAGGTTCACCAATAAGCACAGGGTTGTTTTTTGTTCGACGATTAAGGATCTCAATCACTCGTTTGATCTCTGAATCACGACCAACGACTGGATCGACTTCGCCATCACGAGCCATTTGGGTAATATTGATACCGTATTCTCCTAACAGACCTGCAGGTGCTTGGTTATTGCGTGGAGGCTGACCGCCAACAAAACCGTTACCGCCGGTTTGCGTCGGAGGGGTTTGTTCATAAGGGGTATTTCCTTGCTGCATCTGGCGAGACATTTGACGAAATAGATCATCAATATTGCCGAATCCAAAAGGATCTTGCGCCATTGCAGCTGCAGCATTCCCAGATTGAGCTTTTAATTTTTGGTAACAACTTTGACAATAATCGAGTTGTTTTCTTTGACCATTGACACTGGCATATAAATGAATAGACGCTTCATTTTTGCCGCAATTTTGACAAAGCATAGATTCACGACCTTTCATATTTGTTCCAACACCCTTATTTTACGGCGCTTTTTTACACTTGTAAAAGAAAAGGGGCTGTGTGCATAGAAACGGTCATCTTCAAGGTAATGTGTCATTGACCTTTACTGACCATAGTTCTATTATACTAACTTTTTGTCAGACTGCAAGAATTTTACTCGTAAAAATTTTTGCCGCTCTTTCATTAGCAGAAGCGTCTTTTAAATAAAAAATAATTCCATTATAATAGAAAGAAAGAGGTGAGAATTGACGATGGAGAACAGAGATTTTGCTTCAGAAATAACGCGTTTGCGCAATGGAGAGATCCAAGAATTGATTGTCCAACAGCCAGAATTCCTGGCGTTTAGAGATGTCTGGCTCCAGTTGGAAGATCGGTCTTCTTTTGTCGGAGAAGCGGGCTTAAATGGGAAGATCATCTACCGTTATGTGCAAGAAAATAAATAGGACATTTATTTCAATCGTTTATTTAAGAGAAAACGGTTGTCTATCGAGGAAAAAAATGGTAATCTTAACAGTTGAAAGGGCGATTTTTTTCGGGTGTCATTGCATGCATGGAAATTTTGCCTTCACACAAAAAAACGTATCATAAAGGAGATTGATCAATATGGAAAAGAAAGATTTTCACGTAGTTGCTGAGACAGGGATTCACGCACGTCCAGCTACATTATTGGTTCAAACAGCAAGCAAATTCAACTCTGATATCAACTTAGAGTACAAAGGTAAATCAGTAAACCTTAAATCAATCATGGGCGTAATGTCATTAGGTGTTGGCCAAGGTTCTGATGTAACTATCACTGCCGAAGGTGCTGACGAAGCAGATGCAATCGCTGCAATCGTAGAAACAATGAAAAAAGAAGGTTTGTCTGAATAATGGTTGAGATGCTAAAAGGAATTGCTGCTAGTGATGGTGTAGCCGTTGCGAAAGCCTACCTGTTAGTACAACCTGATTTATCTTTTTCAAAAGTATCAGTTGAAGATACTGCAGCAGAGGAAGCACGCTTAGATGATGCGTTAGCGAAGTCAACAGCGGAATTACAACAAATCCGTGACAAAGCAGCGCAAACTTTAGGTGAAGCAGAAGCACAAGTATTTGATGCTCATTTAATGGTTCTTTCAGATCCTGAGATGATTGGTCAAATCAAACAAAACGTGACAGATAACAAAGTCAATGCAGAAGCTGCGTTGAAAGAAGTTACTGACATGTATATTGGTATGTTTGAAGCAATGGATGACAATGCTTACATGCAAGAACGGGCAGCTGACATTAAAGATGTCGCAAAACGTATCTTGGCGCATTTGCTGAATGTGACTTTGCCTAATCCTTCAATGATCAACGAAGAAGTAGTCGTTGTTGCGCATGACTTGACACCAAGTGATACTGCACAATTAGACCGCAACTTTGTAAAAGCTTTTGTAACAGATATCGGTGGACGTACTTCTCATTCCGCTATCATGGCACGTTCTCTTGAAATCCCAGCAATCGTTGGAACAATGGAGATCACTGCAAAAGTGAAAGCGGGCGACATCTTAGCTGTTAACGGTATTATCGGTGACGTTATCGTCAACCCGACAGATGACCAAGCAGCTGAATTTGTTGAAGCTGGGAAAGCCTACGCAGAACAAAAAGCAGAATGGGAAAAATTGAAAGATGCTGAAACAGTTACCGCTGATGGTAAGCACTTTGAATTAGCTGCGAACATTGGAACGCCAAAAGATTTAGAAGGTGTCCACAACAATGGTGCAGAAGCAGTCGGTTTATACCGTACTGAATTCTTGTACATGGATTCTCCTGATTTCCCAACAGAAGAAGACCAATACAAAGCATACAAAGCAGTTTTAGAAGGAATGGCTGGCAAACCAGTGGTTGTCCGTACAATGGATATCGGTGGCGATAAAGAACTTCCTTACCTAAAATTGCCTCATGAAATGAATCCTTTCTTAGGCTATCGTGCATTGCGTATCAGCTTATCTGAACTTGGGGATGACATGTTCCGTACCCAACTTCGTGCGTTGTTACGTGCTTCTGCTCACGGCAACTTACGTATCATGTTCCCAATGGTGGCAACATTGAAAGAGTTCCGTACTGCGAAGAAAATGTATGAAGAAGAGCGTCAAAAATTGATTGACGAAGGCGTTGAGGTTTCTAACGAGATCCAAGTCGGAATCATGATCGAAATTCCAGCAGCTGCTGTTTTAGCAGACAAGTTTGCGAAGGAAGTTGACTTCTTTAGTATTGGTACCAATGACTTGATCCAATACACCATGGCTGCAGACCGCATGAACGAGCGCGTGTCTTACTTGTACCAACCATACAACCCATCAATTTTACGTTTGATCAAAAACGTGATCGATTCAGCGCATGCTGAAGGCAAGTGGGCTGGTATGTGTGGAGAAATGGCGGGCGATCAAACTGCTGTGCCGCTTCTTGTAGGTATGGGCTTAGATGAGTTCTCAATGAGTGCAACATCTGTTCTGAAAACACGTAGCTTAATGAAACGCTTGTCAACGACTGACATGCAAGAATTAGCAAAACGTGCTTTAGAAGATTGCGATACAATGGAAGAAGTTGTTGAGCTAATCGAACAGTATGTAAACTAATCATTTCTAGGCAACAAGCAATTTTGCTTGTTGCCTTTTTTTTTGTTATAAGAAGCCTTCTTGTTCGATTTGACTTGCAATAGCCTGCTCGTTTTTTCAGAAAACGAACAATTTTGTCATATCTTTGTATAAAGCTATGATTCCGTAAGTTTTTCACGTATCATGATTAAATGGGGAACAAAATCTAGGACCATGGTAGGAGTATGTCTCCGATTGCCTATGGTATACTAATATCAGATATAAGCATTTCCAAGGAGGAATCATCTTTGAAAGTACTTCTTTATTTTGAAGGAGAAAAATTATTAGCTAAATCAGGTATCGGTCGAGCGTTGGCCCATCAGCAACGAGCACTGACATCTGTCGGGATTCCTTTTACTCTTGATAAAAATGATGAGGACTATGATATCCTTCATATCAACACGTATGGGATCAATAGTATGCACATGGTCAACAAAGCCAAAAGACAAGGGAAAAAAGTGATTTACCATGCCCATTCTACAGAAGAGGATTTTCGGAATTCATTTATCGGCTCAAACCAGCTTTCGCCATTATATAAAAAATATTTGATCAATCTTTATTCTAGAGCCGATCAGTTGATCACACCGACTCCTTATTCGAAAGAACTTTTGGAAGGGTATGGTATCCAAGTACCGATCGAAGCGATCTCAAACGGCATCGATCTTGACAAATATCAGCCGGATCAAGAGAAAGAAAAAGCCTTTCGTGAGTATTTCAATCTCTTACAAGATCAAAAAGTCATTATATCCGTCGGTTTATTTTTTGAACGAAAAGGCATTCTTGATTTTGTAGAGATAGCTAGACAATTGCCTGAGTATACGTTTATCTGGTTTGGTCATACACCAATGATGACGATTCCTAAACAGATCCGCGACCTCGTCAATGAAGACCATCCAGAAAATGTGTTGTTTCCAGGTTATATCAAAGGGGATATCATCGAAGGTGCATATTCCGCTGCCGATTTATTCTTCTTTCCTTCTTATGAAGAAACAGAAGGGATCGTAGTCCTTGAGGCGTTAGCCAGCCGCCAAAATGTGCTCGTTCGGGATATTCCTGTTTATAAAGGGTGGCTAAGTAATGGGCACAATGCATACATGGAAAAAAACAATGAAGGATTTATTGAGAAAATCAAAGGAATCGTGGAGGGCACGTTGCCACCATTGAGTGAAGCGGGTTATGAAACAGCAAAGCAAAAGAGTATTGATGAAATTGGGTTTAAATTACAAGAGGTTTATACAAAAGTGATGAATACGGAATGAAGAAACTAATGTAAAGTTTGGAGGTACCGTTTTGAAAATCGGATTTTTTACTGACACCTACTTCCCCCAGGTAAGTGGTGTGGCGACATCGATCAAGACATTGAAAGAAGAGCTTGAGAAAAAAGGCCATAAAGTGTATATCTTTACAACGACTGATCCAAATGCTGATCTGGACGAAGAAGATATCATTCGCATGCCAAGTGTCCCGTTTGTGTCCTTCAAAGATCGGCGAATCGTGGTTCGCGGCATGTTGTATGCCTATTTGATCGCCAAAGAATTAGAATTGGAATTGATCCATACCCATACAGAGTTTGGTTCTGGGATGTTGGGGAAAATGGTGGGGCGTAAATTGCAGATTCCTGTGATCCATACCTACCATACAATGTATGAAGATTACTTGCACTACATCGCAAACGGAAAGGTCTTACGACCATCTCACGTGAAATATCTTTCACGGCTATTTGCCAACCACTCGACAGGTGTTGTTTGTCCAAGTGAACGGGTCATCGATACGCTGAGAGGGTATGGTGTGGTTTCACCAATGCGGATCATCCCCACAGGGATCGAAGTTGAGAAGTTTCGCCGACCGGATATTACAACTGACATGAAAAAAGAATTGCGGGAGAAATTGGGCATCACTGAGAATCAACCCATGCTGCTTTCCCTCAGTCGTATTTCTTATGAAAAGAATATCCAAGCAATCATCGACGGCATGCCAGAAATTTTAACGAAGATTCCTGATGCGCAATTAGTGATCGTTGGGAAAGGTCCGCATAAAGAAAAATTAGAAGAAAAAGTGGTGGATATGGCTCTATCTGACCATGTTCAATTTGTCGGTGAAGTGGCAAATGATAAAGTGGCGATCTATTACCATGCTGCCGATTACTTCGTCAGTGCCTCCACATCAGAAACACAAGGACTGACTTACACGGAAGCAATGGCTGCTGGAACACCGTTAGTCGTTGAAGGCAATGACTACTTAAACACCTTGATCGATGATCCGTCTTTAGGCGTCACCTATGAGAGTGATCGGGATTTCGCAAAAGCATTTATTGATTATTATGAACGAAAGATTCCTGCTGATCCCGAAGTTCTTGCTAGAAAAATGTACGAGATCTCGGCATTGCGCTTCGGTGAGTCGATGCTATCTTTCTACCATGACATGGTCGCTTATTATGAAACAGAACGCATCGAAAAAGAAACCGAGCAGACGCTAGAAAAATTCAAAGTAAAATTAAAGGCCTTTCGCCGAACGATCGATTAAACAGAAAATTTTCGCAAGTTCATGTTTTTAGCGTATACATGAATTCTATGTGATTTATAGCAAAAAACCTTTAATATCAACGTTTCTATAAAATCTGTTTTGTACAAATATAAAGAAAATATCAGTTTGGTTCTCAAAATGTTCTCACGCCTATTATAAAAACAAGACAAAGAGTATTATCATGATGATAGTACTCTTTGTCTTGTTCAGACAGCAAACAAAATTTTGTTAATATTTTAATAATATATAATAAAGAATATCGTTATTAATTATTTAGACATCTTATTAATTTTAGGATTACATAGTTTATTGACTAAATTTTTGCTATTATTAAATTATATATTTTGATATTTTTCTGAATTATTTATTAATTGTATAAATAACAGGTTTAATATTAATTAACTACTATAAATTTTTAAAGTCATATAAAAAATTTTAGAATTATTTTAAGGGAGGTCTATTTAATGAAGATGCAAGTGGAAAGCACTATTGAAATGGATGTCTACTTTGACATTGAAAGAATTTATTTTGAGCAAGAAGCTAATAAATTAATTAGTGAAAGAAATTTTTCGAATAAGAACTTGATTTATGTGATGCGTAAAAAATATGTTGATTATACTATTGAACAACTTAACCATCATCCTCTTAAAGATGATTAACTTGCTAACTGCTTTGTTGAATTCTATTCGTTGGTCGTTTCTGCCTGACTGTTTCTCTGAGAATATCTTACGACAATCTTGCAAAGCTTCTATCTGGACTTCTAGTCCTAAGTTTTGTTCTAGGGTTGAGGTCGAGCGTAACCGATTTTTACTACTTCCAGCTTTTCTAATTTAGCCATTTCCATATTTTTCCTTTGTCTTACCATATGTGAGACCTCCGTATTAGTTTTGCGTCACTTATATATAGTAAGACGATAAGAAGAAAAAATCTAAAAATGGTATACAAAGAAGCCTGTAAACTAGAAGGATACAAATTTATTGATGCTGTATTTTTTATTGTAACTCCCCTAAAATTATTCTAAATACTCCCTTAAAGGATGGATTTTATTAATAAAGCCCGCACACAACACAAAGTGATCATAATCGTAAATTTGTTTTATAAATAGATACTTTCATGATAAAATTAGACTATAAGTAAAGAGTGTTATCAAATTTGGAGGTAGCGATTATGAACGAGATAAAATGCCCACATTGCCACAAGGTTTTTACTGTTGATGAGTCTAGCTATGCTGATATTTTAAACCAAGTTCGCACTAAAGAATTTAATGAAGAAATTCATGAAAAACTAGAACAAATTAAGAACCAACATCAAAGCGACCTAGCGTTAGCGGAGGAAAAAGTTAAGAATTCTTTTGACAAACAACTTTCCTTAAAAGAGAAAGAACTGGGCGAACTTCAGGCTAAGCTTGATGCTGGTGAACAAGATAAGAAAATAGCTATTTCTTCCGTCGAGTCAGATATGAAAGAAAAACTTGCCAAACAAGAAAAGAAAATTACTGAACTTGAAACAAAAGCAAAGTCGATTGAAAAAGAAAAAGAATTTGAAGTCAAACAAGCGTTAGCCGATAAAGAAAAAGATCTACTTGAGCTTACCGCGAAAATGAATGCGCTTCAAATAGATAACAAATTAAAAATCACAGAATCTAATTCGGAAAAGGAAAAAGAAATTGCTGAGCTAAAATCAAAACTTCAACTTCAAGAAAAAGAAGCTGAGCTTGAGAAGAATTCTATTAAAGAGAAGTTCGATAGCGAGATCAAACAGAAAGAAGAAACAATTGCTTTTTATAAAGATTTTAAAGCTAAACAATCTACTAAAATGATCGGGGAAAGCCTCGAACAACATTGTGAGACTTCTTTCAATCAGCTCAGAATGACAGCCTTTCAAAATGCAGAATTTGGCAAGGATAATGATGCTAAAACTGGTAGCAAGGGTGACTACATTTATCGCGAATATGATGAAAATGACACAGAGATTATCTCTATAATGTTCGAAATGAAAAACGAAGGAGATGAAACAGCTACTAAAAAGAAAAACGAACACTTTTTCAAAGAATTAGATAAAGATAGGAACGAGAAAAAATGTGAATATGCTATTCTCGTTACTATGCTTGAGGCAGATAATGAACTTTACAACAATGGAATTGTAGATGTTTCTTATGCGTATGACAAAATGTATGTGATTCGCCCTCAATTCTTTATTCCAATTGTTACGCTTCTTAGAAATGCAGCACTTAACTCTCTTAAATATAAGCAAGAGGTCGCTTTGATGCGAGAGCAAAATATTGATATTACTAATTTTGAAGAAGATCTAAATATATTTAAAGAAGGTTTCGCTCGAAATTATGATTTAGCTAGTCGAAAGTTCAAAACTGCAATTGATGAGATTGATAAAACAATTACTCATCTACAAAAAACTAAAGATGCACTTCTCTCATCTGAAAATAATCTAAGACTAGCTAATAACAAAGCTGACGATTTAACGGTAAAGAAGCTAGTTAAAAATAATCCAACGATGAAAGAAAAGTTTGATAGTCTATAGAATGAGCAGGTGGAAAATAGTATGGTAAATAACACAGTTGATCAGCACAGAAATGCAAGTGCAAGCTGGAGTGGTTACATTCACCAAGGCAAAGTTGGTTTTTTGGTTTCGTTGAGAGAGCTAAAGAAACGTATACAAGAAAAGGCTTCGGATTATGAGAAATATCAAATTCGCTATGAAAATGCAGAAGATTTTGACATTGTAAATGATGACACAGTAATTTCAAGACACCAGGTAAAAGCATATAAAGATGGTGAGGAAAGAGAAAAATATTCCACCCTCTTCTATATACAAACTCGGAATATTGAAGATGGAAAGATTTTAAAAGAGGGTTTTCAGATTCATAAGTTTGATGAGGACGGAAAGATACTAGAAGTTGAAGTTAACGAAGATTCGCGTTATGTTCACACAATAACTGACGTGCCAGACTTCTACTTGTCCGAAGCTAGCTATTTAAAAAAATATAGTCGTAGAAGTAAATATACGAAAAATGAATCCAAGATCAAACTGTATCCATATTCAGAATTGCATAGTTTTTGCCCGCTATCAGTAAATAAGGATAACGATATGGTTAAAATGTACTGCATTAAGGAGATTGAAGAAATTCTGATCTTATTAGAAAATCCTTTGAAGGAAAATTCAGCACATGCTGAGCAAGTTTACTTTAAATATGTTGCATCTATTTTAGATAATAGCATAGGTACAGCACATACAATTTCAACTCATCCAACTATTACCTTTAAAGAAATTCTGAACTTATTATTAACAGATATTTCTGAGGACGATATTTACAAAGCAAAAAATAATTTTATTTACGCCTGGGATGAATACAAAAAAGATTTTGAAGAAACGCTGCCGGTTGAAACTATGCAACAGATGAATAGCATAGTAAAAAATCTGTTACAGAAAAGGAAGAAAAATTTCGAGGAGATAGTTCGTAAGCTTGCTCCACACGAAGAAATAGACAAACCAATATCTCATATCCTCGACGGAACGGTATCAAAAAACATTTTATTCTGTTTATTTGAAGAATTGAATGAGTTTGATTGTGGAACTATCACCTATCTTGACAAAGTCAAAGATTCATATCGCGTATCCTTGATAACTGCTCGCAATAAAAGAGCGAAAATCGCCAAAATAATTGAACATATTATTAATAATAAAGAGTTTTTAAATAAATCATTTGATAATAGATACTTAATTAATGAAAAAATATCCGGCATTTCATTAAACGATTCCGTAAATGACTCCCCAGAAGCTAATAGTCTTATAAATTATAAAGAAGAGTGGAATACTGGAATTGCTGATAATATTTTCAATATAGATATGGAATTTATCGACATCGAAACAGCTATAGATAATTTAAAGGAGAAATAGATAAATGAAAGACTACTTAGAGGCAATTATCAGGAATAACGAATTTTATCCTGTAAATGAAGAATCCAATATCTACACAAATCAATTAAAAGCAGAATACTTTATTGTCGAAAACTATTCAAAAGAGGACTTTTTGAATTTTTTTGAATCAGATACTACAGAGACGATTATCGAAGAATTCACTAACTCACAACAATCACCCGAATTCGAAAACTTGAAAAAAAATACCTCACTGTTTCTCTTAGTCAAAGTAGAAGATTTAAAGGAAGCTTATGAAAAACTAAAAAGTCATCTTATACTAATTGAGGAAGATGCTTACTATTTCAGAAAATTTGTTATCTTGTATACGGAAAATGCTTTATTTGGATTGCAGAAAAACATCGATTTAAGCCAACTATATGATTTGTTGGAAGAGAAAATTTTGGATTTCGAAGATAATATGTTCTTCGATGAAAGTTATTTCTTAGCTATGGAGATAGCAATCAAATTGCCTTTTTTTAAAATAAAAGACACAAAAGAAGAGTATAAAACTATCGAAGAAGAGTTCAAGGATGATAATGATAGTATAGATAATCAACTACTGGGCATTTTTGAGAAGCAACAGAATTATATATCTTTGCTGTCTGATATAGAAGAAGGTAAAAAGTTAGCGAGTGAGTTAGCTGATATTTTTGATAAGGAGTTGGAAAATTGAAAATAAAAAAAATATCTATAAGTAATTTCAAAAACATCAAGAATGAGATCATAGTTGACTTCGAAAAAGAAGTGTCTTTATTAGTAGGTCCAAATGGCTTTGGAAAAACAACTATTTTCGACGCTATAGAGTTGGCTCTAACAGGTACGATTTATAGAATTGCAAATTCTAGAATTACAGATGGTCGAAGTACGTTTAATAAGGCTTATTTTCAGAATAATACCAATAAGGATGTAATAATAAAACTGCTGATATGTAATCAGAAAGGAGAACAACTTACGATTGTACGGTGGTATAAGAACAATCTGTCAGGAAGGGACAGAAAAATGAGTCCAGCAAATTCTTTAGATCAATTTCAGTTATTAGTTGGTGATGAATCTAATTTTGCTAGTTCTTCCGCTCTGTCTGACATGAAAATCTCCAAACAAGAAATGATTGACGATTTCATTGGTTTTCGTAGTAATAGCTATAAGATTCAGGAAATATACAATTTATTCAACTATATTCAGCAAGAAGACACAGATTATTATTTAAGAAGAAGTGAAAATTCTAGGAAAACCACGTTGAATTTCTTATTGCAGATTCAAGACTATCAAAATAAGAAATTAAAAATAGGGTCTATAGAAAGTGACTTCAACCGAATAGAGCAGACTTTAACTGATCAAGAGAAAATTTTCAGACAGAACCATATTCTAGACACCGTTAACTTTGAAAAGTTACCTTTTATGTCAAAAAGAGAACATAAATTAAATCACGAGGAGATTGAGTTTGACCAAAACTTATCAGAGGATAGTTTACAGAAATATATGAATGAGCTCGATAGACTTATTGATTTTAGAGAAAAGTTTTCCCCAGATGAATATTTCAAAAAGCAGCAAAAGAATAAATTCGCAAAGGAAATCCTGAATAATGAAGAATTACAAAATTATATCATTTTTAGGGGATTAGTCAAAAATGATCAGACTATCAAACTAATTGTTAATAATCACAATTTATTAAATGACAGTAATAATTATAGTAGCTATTTACTAGAAAATTTTATAGATAAAATTGACTTTTTAGAAAAACAAATTGCTACTAAAGATAATCTTAATCAATTTAAGCGTTATATTAATTCTGAGATAGATGAAATAAGTATAGATAATCTGTCTGTTATGTTCGAAAAAGAAGACTCATTCAAAATTATAAGAGAGATATTTACGCTCTTCAAGTTAAACTTGGAAAGCTTTTTAGAAAAAAATAAAGAATTACTTGATATCAAAAACGATTATTCAGAAGTAAATGCTTTACGAAATAAATTAAAAGAATACTCTTTGCCAAAAAATAAAGAGGATAGCCAATGCGTACTTTGTGGCTATGATTGGAAGAGCAAAAGCCTTCTGCAAGAACAATATAATATCGTTGATCGAATTCTTGATAAAAACATGACCACTATACAAAAAGATGTTTCCGACCTCAGACTAAAAATAGATGGGAATATAAAAGAATTACGAGAAGGATTATCCAAGATTGAAGAAAAACTAATTATAGTAAGTCCTAGTTTTATTAATGAAATAAAAATGATTAAAGTCAGTGATAAAATAAGCAGTTTCAAGAAGGTGGTAACTTCAAATACTGATATCAAGCCATTTGAGTTTAAAGCTCTCGATCTTCAGACATACATCCAAGTTAAAGAAAAGATGGAAAATATTTTGAGTGAACAGCTCCTTGTCTCAAATGAAATTTATGATCTTTTCAGTTTCTCTGGTAAAAATAAAGAGTATTTCGATGCAGTATTAGTAGAATATCCCTCTATTGGAAATGATTTATTAATGAGTCATGAAATAACTAATAAAATGTTGCCACTATCTTTGAATGCCTTCAACTCAAAAAAAGAAAAGATAAAGAGTGAATTGGACGATATTTTCGTGAATATAAATTACGATTTTTTAAAAAGTAATGACCCAAGCAATATTTTTGATGATTATTTCGATAAGCAAAAAGAGGCGTTTATCTTATGTTCAGAGGAAAAAATGATTACCAAGAAAAAATATATTCAATTTAAATTTGAAGAGAAACGATCA
This sequence comes from Candidatus Enterococcus avicola, assembly GCF_047470845.1. Lineage (NCBI taxonomy): Bacteria > Bacillati > Bacillota > Bacilli > Lactobacillales > Enterococcaceae > Enterococcus > Candidatus Enterococcus avicola. Next base: position 176,967 of record NZ_JBLGTY010000003.1, read on the forward strand.
ATTAAGTTGGAAGAAATCAAAAGTAGATTATCAATTGTAAAAAGAACCCATTACTACTTAAAAGAAAGATCTATAAAGCTTGATGAGAACATAAAAGAGTATCAACAGCGAATGATTGATATTCTAAAGCTTCCTTTTTTCTTATATACGGCAAAGATACTACAAAATTATCAGCAAGGAATGGGTGTGCTTTTAACAACACATGATAGAAATGCTAATATTCGTTTCCTCACTAATAGTTATAGTGAACAAGATGCCATGTATCAATTGAGTTCAGGGCAAGTTGCCGTCATATCATTTGCTTTCACTTTATCATTGAATAAAACATTCAAAATTTCAGAGGGGTTGAAGATATTAGCCATAGATGATCCAATTCAGGATATGGATGCTATGAACGTACACGCACTGATTGATTTGCTAAGGCATTCCCTTCCAGATTATCAGATTATAATGTCAACGCATAGCGATGCTAATGCAATGTTTATTAAATATAAATTTGATTTAATGAGTAATGAAAAAGAAGAGAAGGTTAATTTAGTTAATGCAAAAACACTTTTTTTGGAGAAGTTAGTGTAAAGTGAAGAAAAAATTATTGAAGCAGAAGAAAATAAGAAAAGTAGCTAACGAGTTGTTGGCTACTTTGGGTTATAGGCTATTTTCGGACTGCTTAGTGACTGGTCAGCTTTATAAAGTGTCTTTTTTTAGCTCAATATTTTTGTTACGCACAAGCTTTTTATAATAACAAATTTGATATTATTTCACTTGTGGTTGTAATTAATTATGCTGTACGGATGTATAAAAAGTTAGTAAAAATTTGATATAAAAAGAGAACATAATTTCAATTCTTATGTTCTCTTTGCATTTTAAGTTTTTCTTTTGCAAAAAAATAAACTTCTTTTTTTTGTGAATCGTCTAATTGATCGTATATTGATGAAATAGAATCTTGCCTCTCGGATTTTAAACCTAGCAGATAATCAGAAGATACATTAAATAATTTAGCTAAGAGTTTTATGTCTTTTCCTTTCGGGAAATTATCGTCACTTTCCCATTTATATATGAATTCTATGTGATTTATAGCAAAAAACCTTTAATATCAAAGTTTCTATAAAATCTGTTTTGTACAAATATAAAGAAAATATCAGTTTGGTTCTCAAAATGTTCTCACACCTATATAAAAACAAAACAAAGAGTATTATCAGAAATGATAGTACTCTTTGTTTTGTTTTTATCAATCCAAGTAAAATCTTTGAAGAATAGCTATACTGTGAAACATATTAAATATGATATAATTAATTAGAATAAAAATGTGGATGTGGTTTATAAATGATAAGTTATAATTTCAAAAAATTAACACCTGAAAAAAATATAGAAAATCTAACTACTTATCAAGAAGCTATTGATTACGCTCTAGATGATGAAGAAGTGAGAAATATAGCTATAACTGGTATATATGGCTCTGGAAAGAGTAGTATCATTGAAACTTATAAAAATAAAACGAAAAAGAATCGAAAGTTTATTCATATTTCATTGGCACATTTTCAACAAATTGGGAATGATAAACCACCAAAGAATTTGTCAAAAAATAAAGTTTTGGAAGGTAAAATATTAAATCAATTACTCCATCAAATTAATTCATCGGATATACCGCAAACTATTTTTAAAGTAAAAAATACTATTAGTAGGAAAAAAATTTTTATTTGGAGCCTTATTTTTTCTCTAATCTCACTATCAATTTTCTATTTAATTGCATTTGAATCGTGGGAAAAATTTGTTTTAGGGCTAGATAATACATCAGATCACTTAAAAGCAGCTTTAAATTTATCTATAGCTGCATATTCAAGAATTTTTGTATTTGGAATGGTGTTCATTTTTTTTATTTGGATAACTTACACACTTTTATATACACAAATTTCTAGAAAAATCTTAAAGACTATATCAATCAAGTCAAAAAACATTGAAAGTAATATTGAAGTGTTTAGTGAATCTAAAGATTCGTATTTTGATAAATATTTAGATGATGTGATTTACTTGTTTGACCGTTCAAAGGCAGATGTAATTGTGTTTGAGGATATTGATAGATTTGATAGTAATGAAATTTTTTCTAAACTAAAGGAAATAAATTCATTAGTAAACAATAGGAAAAAATCTAGACAAAATATTATCGCTCGAAAAGTTTTTGACTTTCTTAGAGAAGTTAAGTATATAAATTCATTATCTTTTATTAAAGATTCATTCTCGAATGAAAAATTAAGTTTTATTTATCTATTAAAAGACGATATGTTCGTTTCTAAGGACAGAACAAAATTTTTTGATTTTATTATACCCGTAATTCCGGTTATAAATTCTTCGAATTCTTATGAAAAATTAAAAGAAATTTTAGATAAGGATAAAATATTCGATAAATTTGATAAGGGTTTTTTACAAAGTTTATCATTATATATTGATGATATGAGATTGCTAAAAAATATCTGTAATGAATTTATTATTTATAAAGGTCGATTGAAAGATTCTGATTTTCTTAAGTACAATAATCTTTTTGCTATGATCGTATATAAGAATATATTTCCTAATGATTTTGCTGAATTACAATTAAATAAAGGCTTAGTTTATGAGGTCTTTAATGAAAAAAAAGAATATATTAATAAGGAAAAAAAGAAGATAGATAATAAGATTGAGGATATTAGAATTCGTATAGAGAAAGCAAATAATGAAAAAATCAAATCTGAAACAGAATTATATACTCTTTTTTATAAAATTCCTGAAAAATATTTTAGCGTTAGTGTCGATGGAAAGAATTTAAGTGATTTCAACAGCAGAGTTGAATATGTTGCTGCTTTAAGAAATGGACAAATAAAAGCAGCTGTGAATAATGGTTATAGTAAAACTTGGATTGATGTTTCTTCTGATCAAATCTTTTCCGAAGTTGAAAAAAACTCGGAATTTATTGAGCGAAAAAATGTTCTGTATGATAAAGAAAATTTGAGAGATTTAGCAGCAGATATTAAATTGTTAGAAGAAAATAAGATACTTTTGTCTAGTAAAAAGTTAGCACATTTTATTAAAAGAAATGATATTGAAGGAATTGAAAAAAAGCATTTTATTAAAGATAAAGATTCATTTGATGAGATAAAATCAAGTGATTATTTCGATCTTTTAGTTTTTATTTTGGTAAATGGATATATAGATGAAGGTTACGAAGATTATTTAACATATTTTTATCCAAATAGTTTGAAAATAAATGACAAAAAATATTTAAGAAGTATTACTGATGAAAGAAAATTAGAATGGGATTTCAACTTAACTAATAAATCTGAGGTTTATGACAGAATGAGTTTAGAAATGTTTTCAAAGATTGAAGTACTAAACTATAGTTTAATAAAGTATATTCTAAGCGACGATACGTTAATGGATAGATCTGATAGGTTAAGTAGACTACTTTTGATGATTCAACGTGAAAACAAATTAGGATTTTTAATGAAATTTTTTGATGATGATGAAATTCTAATAAGTGCTTTAATAATAGAATGTAATACCTACTTTCCAGATTTCTTTTTGAGTATGTTAAAAGATAAAAGTTTTACTGAGATTGAAAAAAGTAGAGTGTTAATTCATTTTATTAATGTTCTTAATGTAGATGATCTGATAAAGATAGACTCTCCTAAAAAAGAAATAATTATATTTATTGTAAGTCAATCTGAGTTTTTAAAAGAAATTAAATATACTTCAAATGATTTTCTTAATAAATTTAAAATATCAAACATTAAGTTCGAAAATGTTGAATTCTCTAAAGTAAATAAAATTGTTTCAAGATTTATATATGATCATGATCTTTATATTATTAATTTGGATAATATTTGCGAAGCTTTGAATTTGTTTTATGACGAGGAGGTCTCAAAGGATAATCTAAATAGTTTATATACAATTATTAGAAAACATGACAACGAACCTATTGTAAAATATGTAGAAACAAATATCGAAAGTTTCCTTAAAGAATACCTGTATGTTTATAATGGTGAAACCAAAGATGATTTAGATTATATTTATGAAATTTTAAATAACAATAAGTTGACATTAGATACCCGCAAGCTATATATTGATACTATTTCTAGAAAAGATTTAAATTTGTCCTATATTCAAGAAAAGCAAATATGGGATCATGTTGTGCGTTCTAGTATACTTTATCCGAATGCTTCTAATGTTATTGATTACTTTAGTTTCAATGAATCTTCTTGGAATACTAGTCTTGTTGATTTTGTTAATCATAATAAGTCTGTATTAAAATTCGTTCGTCCTAAAAATGAGGACATCTACAATGATAATTTAATGAGTAACTTTTTCAATTCAACAATAGAACAATCTTCTTTAGAAAATGATGTCTATAAAGAAATACTACGTGGAGTTAATCGATATTTTAAAAAGGGTTTCACAATTCAAGGAATAAGTAAGGATAAAATTAATATTTTAATTGATTTAAGGGTTATTAGATTTACTAAAGAAAGTTTAATTAACATAAGAGAGCTATACTCTGATAATCTAATATATTTCATCTCGAACAATATTGATCGTTATTTAGAAATCATTGACAATGAAGAAATATATAATGTAGATGAATTAAATGATGTTTTAGATAGTAATTTAGATAAATCTTTTTCAATTCAAAAGAAACTTGTCAACGTAATTAAAGAACCAATCCAAATTTCTGGTAGAGATTTTAAAACCAATTTAGTTAATTATATTTTGAAAAATAAATTTAGAATGGATGATTTAAACACACTCTGTATAAGATACTCAACTTATTCATCAAGCACCAGAGATATTGTTTACGATATTGTAATACAATATATTGATTTTATTATTACGAATAAAGTGAGATTTAATAAAGATCTATTAAATATAGTGCTCAATAACAAAGATATACTATTAATTAAGCGACAGCTTTTGTTCAGTAGATCCATTAATTTATTTTCAAATAGTGAGTTGAGAGAAAAGTTTATTTTACTTAAAATTTCAAATTATATAGATTTGATTAATGGAGGTGGTAGATCATCTTTTTCAATAAATGAAACAAATGGTAATATTCTAAGCTATCTAAAAAGAAGTTATCTGATTAGTAGTTTTAATGAAGTTGATAATATTTATAAAGCATATGCTAACAAAAAGAAAAATCAAATATAATTTTAAATACTAAGAAACCTATTTTTAAAGATAAAATCAAAAAAGCATGTATTCATTAAAGTTTTCATGCTTTTTTGTTTTTGTATATTGGTAATTATTTAGGCGTTAATTCTGTAACATCTGTTATTAGAATCTTTAAAAATAATAATTACAGACTGAATTAATGTAATTCAAATTAATAATATACGTTTTATGAAAAGAAGTCTTCGATTTTGACATTATAATAATCAGCAAGAATTCTAGCAGATGATAATTTTGGTTCTTCCTTGTTATTCTCCCACTTAGATAGTTTTCCTTTACTGAATTTAGCTGTATCTGGATACTTTTCATTGAGCTGCTTTGCTAAATCTTCTAAGGTTAAATGTCGTTCTATTCTTAGTTGTTTTAATTTGTCCCCAATCAATTTGAATCCTCCTTTTTTGTTCTCTATGATATTATATCTTTCCTGTTGCGAAAACGCAACAAACATATTTTTTACGCTTTTCGTATTGACAGTGTAAATAGCTATGATAATATAGAATTATAAAGTTTCGAAAACGAAACAAGCGAGGGGGTTGAGGTATGGTCACAGCACAACAATTCAAAAGTCCGTATAATAATTTGAAAATAATAATTGAGAAGCAGGAACAGACTCAAAAAGATGTTGCGGATAAAATGGACATGAATCGCTCAACATTCAATCTTAAGATTAATCGAACAAATGGGCGAGATTTTTCACTGGAAGAAGCAAAAAGACTATCGGAGATATTAAAGATAAGCATTGATAATTTTTTTTGAACTTCTAGTTGCGAAAACGAAACAAAGAGGTGTGGAATTACTATATCTAACAAAGGGGTTTTAGCGAAGCAACTTAAAAGAGATGGCAGAATTAGGTTGTTTCACTAAGGCGTTAGCCTTTAATGTCCATTGAAAAGTAAATAGGAACCAACAATACTGCAAGCGGACTTACTCAAAAGAGGTTAGAAGCTGTAAGTATCGTTGATTCCCTACAAAGAGTTTCCCCTTTGCAAATCGTGGTTGATTTCATTATAAGGGAAAAATACTTTGGTTGGTAGTGGAAACCATTTATAAAATCCATAAGTCGCTCGCTTGACTCGGTCATTGGGGGTGCTGATCGCACTAGATGGAACGCTTAGACTCGGTAACGAGATGAGTGTGTGCGTGACTGACAAAGAAGCCTAGCTGGCATGTCTGTATTTCCGTTTTGAGCGTGTTGATGCGACGAATTTTTCTGATTATAGCATTGATAGTGCCAAAATCAGCGGAAGGAAAAATCAGAACTATGATTCGATAGGAGTGTATAAATGAATGTCGAAAGTTGAATTAGTTCGAAGAACAGCTCGTTTATTAAAGATAGTGGGTTGTTTGATTGGTTGGAAAGACAATAAGATTTGTTTTGCCAAAAATCATTCTGAAATTAACTTATTTTACTATTTAAAAAACGCATATAGTGTAGATGAATTAAAAGATTTAGTAGATTATTTGTTGGATGTATTAGATGATCTTGAAGTAATTGTATTTACAGGAGATTATGATGTCAGAGCTATGTAATATAGATACGAGCTATTTGAAAGATTTATTAGAGTCACGATTACAAGAATTGAAATGTTTATTAAGAGAGTTTTCAAAGTGCCGAATTTCGTGTAAAGTAGATATTGAAAATGAAATCCGTATTTGTGAACGTGTCTTAAGTAAAATAAAATGAGAAAGGATCGATGATTACATGATTTATTCTATTGAAGAGATACAATCAGTCATTAAGCCTGTTTGTGAAGCATATAGAATCCGTGAAGTGTATCTTTTTGGTTCTTATGCTAGAGGTGAAGCAGACGAACAGAGTGACTTAGATTTTGTTGTAGATACAGTAGATTCTAAGATCGTTTCCTTATTAGACAAAATGGCATTTAAAAATCAGCTAGAAAATTTATTGGATAAGGAAATTGATGTTATCTTGAAGTCTTCACTGGATAATCCTAGTAATCGTAAAAGAAACCCTTTCTTTTTGAAAAATATTCAAGAAGACATGAAGGTGATTTATGGAGCAGAAAGACAAGTTTTCGTTAACTAATATTGTAATAATTATAGATGAGATTAGAGAAACTGTTACTAAATTTGGTAACAGTTTTTTTTCGTTTGAAAATGATAGTGACTATCAAAAATCAGTAGCATTTAGTCTTACTCAAGTTGGCGAAATGATTCGTCATAACTTGAGTGATGAATTAAAAGAAAAGTATGCGGATATATCTTGGGATCATTATCGTTTATTCAGAAATGACTTAGTGCATGCATATAATACAATAGATTTAAAAGAAATCTGGTATTTTGTCCAAAATGATTTGAAACCGCTAGAAGAGTACATTAGGTATATCTTAGTTGAAGAACAAGGACGATAATTTTTGAGAAAGATGAGGTATTAAATTTATGGAGTTTGCTATTTGTGAGCCTAAAGCAACATTTGGTCGTTTAGAATATGTAGGTAGAAAAGAAGAATTTGCAGAATACGTTAATGGTCGGCGTCAACCAGTGGGCTATTATCATGCAATTATGTCGGTGAAACAACAAGAAACAATCGAAGTAATCATTCCCAATCGTGTGAATACATCAGGATTGAGCTACGGTGATGAAGTTGTTTTGAGAGATGTGAGATGCGAGCCATTTTCACAAGCTGCTGGAACAGACGGAGCGGTTGCAGGATGGACAATCAAAGCGCAAGGCATTGAAAAAGTCTAGATAATGGAGGGCTATTATGGCAAAAATCAATGAATTGAATAAAGGGATTAGTTTAAATATTGAAGAAACCTTTGGTGAATTGAAATTTCTTCGAATGAAAGAAGATAAAAAGCGAGAAAACGACGAGGGAGAACTTATTTCTACCCAAGTTCGTTATGTTGTGCAATCGAAACGTCAAGTGTCTGAGGAGATTGTGAGTATTGATGTTTCTGCTGATCGGAAAGAGTTTGAGTTTGGTGATCAGGTGAAATTGATCAATCCGAGAATTGAATACTATTCGTTCAGACAAGGCAATCGGACAAATAACTATCTGAAGGTTGTCGCTGATGGCATTGAGAAAGTTCAAAAGAAAGTGGATCAAAGAAAACCAGAATTACATGAACAAAAAGCGAATAAGCAACAATAAAAAATTAGCGAAAAGCGTACAACAAAAGATTAAAGTTGTGCGCTTTTTTTTGATAGTTGGAGATACATAAAATGAAATTAAATTGGGCGTTTGTTGGAAAAATAGACTGAGGTGAAAGCAATGGTTAAAATATTTGTTGAAAATTTACATGTGAGAAATCAAGGAAATATTAAAGGTAGCTGGTTTGACTTGCCTATAAGTATCGATCATATTTATCAAAAATTGGGTTTGGATGACGGTGATGAATATGTCATTACTGACTCTGAAAGCCCATTTCCAATTGGTGAGTATGAAGATTTAGAGGAATTAAACGAGTTAGCTGAATTGTTAGACGACTTGCCCAGTGAGTATAGAGATAATCTATCTGAAATCAAGGATGCTTTCTTTAGTGATGTTCGAGAAGCAATCGAAGGTCATGAGGAAATCACTCACCTATCAGAAGTTTTTAATGATCGAGATTATGGCGATTACATGATTGAAGAAGGATTATTCGAAGTTCCAGAGAACATTATTCCTTATATTGATGGAGAAGCACTGGGCAGGGATTGTCGTTTTGAAGGAAATATTATTTACACTGATGACGGAGCTTTCTGCAAGTGAAAATATGCGTTTACCATAATTGTATTGAATTTTTTTCAAGAATGCGACCAATTTCAAATATGACTCCAAGACGATAGTCAATCGGCTTTATAACAGGAGTATTACAAGCTTTGTGAATATAGAATGTACCATCAAATTCAAAGTGTTTGAATCGATCAGACAAATCAATCATATAGGATGTTTTAAGAGTTCCTTCTCCTTTTAGGATTCCAGTGTTTGTAGAATGCAAGCCATTTCCGTTCCAAAAAAATCCTAGAGGTTTGATATATTCTAAATCAAAATGATTATTCTCCTGATGCCTGAATGGAGCGTCAACATCTGCTCCTATAAACATAAACGCTTGGGACATTCGTCCCTTATTCCATATTGGAGAAATAATTGGTGCTGATTGTAAAGCTACTGGTATGTCAAGATCTGTTTGAGGAATTGTTTCAAATTGCTTATAACAGTTGGTGCATTGTGAACGTATAGGAAATGAGTCAATCATATAGTAGTTTATATTTTGGTCTTCACTGGTGATACACTCAGTATTGATGTCTGATTGAATTCCTGAGCTTAATCCTTTGATCATGCAAATGATGGCACTTTTTTGCTGGTTTATGCTCACATTTTTTTTATTCAAAATAGCATCAGTTTGATCTAAATAAGCACGTAAAACATTTTGACGATGCTTCGCTTCTTTTGAAGGAAATTTTCGTGCTATTTTATATGCAGTGGTTTGAGGAAATAACTTCTGTTCCATAACAATGTATACCTTCTTTCTAAAATTTAATGGTGGTGAATAAGTTGGTAATAGTGGTTACCTTAATAATAACAAATTTTTTCTTCGTTATCCTGTTTTTTAAAGAATGGAAACAAAAATACAAAATAAAAAAAGAGTTGCAGCAACTGAGAAAAAAAGAGCTAATTCAGCGTTCTATAGTGAAGATATGCTTAGATATGATGAAAGAAAAAGAATACTTAATTTCAGATAGCTCTTTTTCAACAAAAGAAATAAGCGTAATCGAACTGCTCCGATATTTAAGGGATGCTGATCTAATTTACGAACTGGAGGAAAAGAAGCTTAGTGAGAATAAGGGAAGATTCCCTAGAAGTGTCTATCTAGAGTTATTAAAAGTAGAAGAAATGCTATCTCGTGGATAGTGAACATATTTTTTGCAAAAGAATGGAGGATATGAGTTGAATCCAACGTTAACAAAATGGCTATATCGGTTGGCAGAAAAAGCTGCAAAAAAAGAAAATAGTTTTCGCGAGCTTTTTTACCAGAAGAGAAAACATGTTCCAAAAGAGAAAGCAGATATGTTTCAAAGCTTCTTTTATAGCCGATTACGAAGATTAACAAATTTTCAAGATGAAGGAATTCAAATCATTGTTGATAGATGGTTTGATTGTGTATTCATGGATGATGGAATGCAAGAAGAGCAACTAAAAAACTATGTAGAACAAAAGTTTCAATCAAAGTTGAACGATATTTATGCTCAGTGTGTCGGGGATTTAGAAGAAAAAGCAAAAGTGATAGGTGTAGATTATGCTGAAAGAAATATTTAAGTATCGGGGACGGCGGATAAAGAAAATCCATCTTTACGATTGGTGGCTTCATTTTCTATTTTTGCTGAGTCCATTTTTGATTGGGATAGGTTCCGTAGGTTTTCTTTTGTTAAAACCAGTCATGATTGATTTTCAAAAAGCGCAACAGTTAATTGTGCCGTCCTTGGTAGTGATCATCTTACTGCTAGGCGCTTGTTTTATTATCTATTCGTTTATGATGTGGTCACGTTTTAAGGGCGGCTACTTTCTCAAAGTCAAATACTATGATATGGTCGCTAAAATGTTAAAACTAAGTGGGTTTGTAATAAAAAAAGAATCACATCAAGCAGGAAAAAAGCCTAAAGAGAAATTCCCTAAAGTATATGTTAAAAAAGGCAAACATACAACTGATGTCACATTACCATTAGATGGTGGGCAGCACCATGATCGGTTTTTACAGCTGGGAAAGAAGTTAGAAGAAATGTTTCTAGCTGATCTTGTTGCCGAACAAATGGATTTTGGTTTTGTGACCTATTCTTTTATGACTAACGTTATCTCGAAGAGGATTTCAATCAATGAAGTTATAGCTAAAGATGGCGCAATCACACTCATGAACGGGGTGAAATGGGCATATGACGAGTTACCTCATATGTTAATTGCAGGCGGAACAGGCGGAGGGAAAACGTATTTCATGTACTCGCTGATCAAAGCAATTTTATCAGTTGGAACCGTGCATATTTGTGATCCCAAGTCATCTGATTTAGCTGATCTAGCGGATTTACCAGTTTTTAAAGGGAAAGTTTACTATGGTCAAGGGGAAACAATGATTCGTTGTTTAGAGGATGCAGTCAAACGTATGGAACAGCGATTTAAGTATATGAAATCTTTACCAAACTATGAATCAGGGCGTAATTATGCATTCTATAAGATGCCTCCTGAGTTCATTATTTTTGATGAGTGGAAGGCATTTTATGGGAGTCTAGGTCGTGATTATAAGAAAATTGAACGAGTGGATAATGCAGTTCAACAAATAGTTATGAAAGCCAGACAAGCTGGTATCTTTTTAATCCTTGGCACTCAAAAACCTGACAGTTCTGATTTTCCGTCGGGGGTTCGAGATAATTTAATGTGTCGGGTAACTCTTGGGAAATTATCTGTACAAGGGTATTACATGGTATTCGGTGATGAAAGTAAAAACAAGGCATTTTTTAATAAACCGATCAAAGGTAGAGGTTACATTGATGATGGCAGTGGCGTAGTCAGGGAATTTTATTCCCCGTTCGTACCTAAATCATACAATTTTTTGGAAGAGTTTAAAAAATATGATCACATGATCGAGTTAGATATACAAAACAAAAAAGAGTCCGAAGGGTAAGATGACATTGAGATTAAGTACTTTTTCCATAGAGTATACGAAAGAAGAAGAGCAGTTGATAGCAGATGTAATCACTGCTGCTATTGAATCTATCCGTTTTCATAAGAAACAAATGAAAGATGAGCTTTCCCAAATGCAAATAAGCCGCATGGATAGTGAATGTTCACAATTACAGAATTTACTATATAAGTGTGCTTTACGAAAACAGCTATTGTCTTAATCAATATATTTTGGTGGAATGTGATGAATAGGCTAAGAAGAGCGAGATTGCAAGAAGTTGCTGATATCATTTCTGAGATGATTGGAATTTTGGATGATATCAGAGAGGATGAAGAAAATTATGTAGATAATATGCCTGAAAATTTACATGGGTCACAACGATACGAAAAATCAGAAGAAGCTATTGACCAGATTAGTGATGCTATTGATTCTTTAGAAGAAGCTACGGAATCAATTGAGGAAGCTATGAGTTAAAGTAGTCTAAAGTATAACTTGAGGGTTCGTGAGTGTCGGAAAAAAAGGCGTGGCGAGTCTGCCGTGCAGGATCAGCAAGCGGGGCTGCCCTAAGCAGCGCCGCTGTTAGGCTTTTTTAGGGAGTAGGTGGCGCTGTGCGACGCCTGCGACCGTAGAACCCCCGTATTCTAACAGGGGGGTAATGAAGATGTAAAAATGACAGAATTTAACGATTAAACATTGATATATAAGCGATTTATTACTTTACATTGCGCTCGAAAAAAATGGCGAAAATGTAAAGTAAAGCATGATTAGAGGTGAAGTGTTGGATAGTGAAGAATTGAAGATGATTGGTAAAAGTATAAAAGCTTCGAGAAATCTGTTGAAAATGACTCAGGCAACTTTTGCTGAAAATGTTGGTCTTTCAAGACAATCGATTTATAACCTCGAAAGAGGTTTAAGTTTGCTATCAGATGAAAAAATGTATCGAATTTATGACTTTATTGCAGAGCAAAATTGTCATGAACCGCTGGAAAGTATTATTGATTATATTCGTATCACGTTTCAAACTCATGATGTTGATATGATTTTTTGCGAGATTCTAAAAATCAAAAAGGAATTTTTTGCACAAATATCTAGCCACCTTTACGGTTATGTCGGAGGGTACCAGTTAGATTACTTGATGGTTATGTATTCTAAAAAAGGTGATTCTCGTGGAACAATGATCCAATTATCTGGTCAAGGATGTCGTCAATTTGAAGCATTTCTGAAAGCTCAAGGACGGACTTGGTTTGATTTTTTTCATACTTGTTTTGATTACAGAGCAAAGTTCACTAGAGTTGATTTAGCTATCAATGATTATAAAGAATATTTGAGTATTCCGACATTGCTAAACAAAATAAATCGACAAGAATTGATTTCCCGTTTTGAACGTTTCGATTTCAATGGTTCAGGATCAATTTCTAAAAAGAAACGAGAAGGTGTCACTATTTATCTAGGTTCAAAAAGAAGCGAGCTTTATATTGCGTTTTATCAAAAGAATTATGAGCAGGCGAAAAAACTTAGGATTGATGTAGAGGATGTGCCAATCAAGAATCGTTATGAGCTTCGGTTTAAAGATGAAAAAGCTGAACAGGCGATTCATGGCTATACTAAAACTGGCGATTTAACTGTATTTTTATTGGGAATTTTAAGTGACTATCTTTGCTTTGTAGATAGAAAAGGCGGTGTTTCAAGGAAGTACTGGCCTGTAAATAAAAAATGGGAATACTTTCTTGGCGGTGTTGAAAAAGTAAAGCTAGTAACTGAACCGAATGAAGCTTTATACGAACGCTCAAAAAATTGGTTTAAACGATCGGTGGCTCCTACGATTAAAATGTTGATGGAAGTAGATGAGATTGAAGAAACAGATGAGGTGCAAGAAATTATCGATGAAGCTGAACTTAGTGACAAGCATTTACACATGATTGAAGCACAAACAACAAGAATTGAGGATATGATTCTTTGATGAAAATAGAAAAAATGGAAAGATTGTGATTTATGTCGAGAATAATAAGCAGGGAGGAAATGCATGGATCGGTTAAATGAACTATTGTGCAATCCAGAAAAATATGAATTATCGTTACAGGCAAGAGATGGCTTGCGTGAGTTGAAAAGAATTTTTGATGGGAATCCTTTCTTCCCGATAGAACCTTATGTTTATGCAAAAAATCATTTGTATGGCATGTATGCAAGAGGAGTGATAAGTGGGGACTTGATGCAAAGTATACTGAGCGATTTTTAATATAATGAGGTGAAATCTGTGTGGGGAATTTTTGAAGATGGCGAATTGGAAATATCTTTGGAGATGAGGCTGGTGCTGAATACTTTTTGGAATGTTGGATAAAAGAGGAACCACTGAGGAACTTTGATGATTTCTCTGTTGAGAAAATTGATGACAAAATGAACGAGTAGGTGTTTAAATTGGAGTTTCGGGAATACATTGACTGTTATATGGACTCAATCGACGAGGTATTAAGAAAAACGATTCCTGATTATGACGAAAATTGTTCAAGATCGATATTCTTACTCACAGAAGAAGAAAAAATTGCTGAACAAGATTGGTATAATTATGTGAATGACAATCGAAAGAAGCCTGATCGTGCATTCTTGTTCGAGAATGTTCATCGGTTTGGTGTCAATCGTGCTGATTTATTTGATGCTAATCAACGAGAAGTGTCAAAGACTGACTTCATTGACTTTTACTTAAACGAAATCAAAAATCACACTTTAATGAAAGAAACAAAATTTGAAGCAGAAGATCGTACATTTATTATGGATCGTGAGAAATATATTGCGATTAAAAAATTTGATGAACGCACGAACCCCGCAAAGGGATACGATGAACTGAATATTACTACGTCTAAAAAGACCCAAGAATGGTTGTTACAAGCGCTCATATTGCGTTTTGAACGAGATTTTGGGTCTTTTTATATTGGACTACAAGCAAGGTGAATTTATGAAATCAATTCGTCTAGTAGATCACTTAAAAGAAAAAGGCTTTATGTGTTATGTTTCTAGTCCAACTAGAGAGGATTATGAAAAATTTTTTGAACTACAAAAAAGGACAGGGAATAAGAACATGAAATTTAAGCCTTTCGTTCCAGTCTGTTATGAAAAGCAACTTTCACGAATTACATCATTAATTATTGAAGGTTGTGCAAAGAAAAATGTGTATTATTACGACTTTTATAAAGTCACATTTTTTCCTATGCAAAATCAAGGATCAAATATAAAAGTCTATGGTAGTCATATGACAAGAAATCAATTGTTGCGCTGTGTCGATTGGGTAAAAGAATAAAAGTCAAAAAGGGAGTTTTTGGATGAGTATACGTTCGCCGCCTGAGTTATTTTCAAAAAAAGAAAGAGAGGATGTGAAAACATTGCTAAAAAGAATAGGGACACATTTCTTAATACTAGGAACCTTAGTTGCTATGTTCCTTGTTAATACTACGATTGCCGATGCTTCAAGAAATACAAATACTTGGGGGACTGGAAATTTAGGAAGTTCTGAATATGGTGAAATTGTTAATGATGAAACAGAAATCAGCGGAGAGTATTCTTTTATTGCTCGCTGGATAGATGGAGTAACGACTGTTTCAACTTTTGGTGGTCGCTGGGATAGTTGGTCATATAGTTATGGTGGAGCTACTGGGATTTTAGGATACTTACCTACAAACGATAACAGTAAAGGGAAAATTGGTGTTACTTATCATAATGTTGGTATGCATAATGGTCGTGTGATTGATTTGAAAATCACTGTTACGGATTGGGAAAGAGGCGCTACTAACTATGGGTATATTTTTTATACGACAGGCGCTATCTCACATGTTCAACAAAGTTATCGCTATGTGAAGCAGCGTTGGGAATTTATTGACGCCCAAACAGGTCAGCCTGTGAAGCTAAGTGGCTATATGACCATTACAGATATTGATTTTAACCAAGGGGTTACTTTCGACAAAAACACTGTTCCTCATCTAGGTACGATATATGTAACGGAAGACAGTAATATCAGTGTCAAAAAAGAGAATGATGGTTCTTTAACTGTTTATGATCCGTTTCGTGTGAATGCTGATCCGAGCGATTTGTGGGCTCAGTTCACCTTTTTATACAGAGATACAAGCTTTGTAGAATTCGATTGGAACTTAAAAAATCTACCTAGTCATATGCAAATAGGGGAACCAAACACAAATGAACGAGGTGGGGAATTCTTCGGTTTTACAGGAAAAAAACTTGCTCGTACCGCAACGATTGAGCCAGAAAAATATATTCAAACTGACGATGGCTTGGTAACCAGTTCAGTTCTTGAATCTCTTCACGATTCATTTGTGTACCTTCTGATTCATAAGGTACCAGATGAACTTGATGAGTTTTACTATCGATCGTATGAAATTCGTGACGATCTACCAGCTGGTCTTGAAGTAGTGAATTATCGGATCGTTGATCAAGAAGGAAGAGATGTCTCATTATTTTTTGATGATTATTCGACAAAAGACAAAATTCATTTTGTTGCAAAACCTGCTGTGTTAAAAACAGACCGCTTCTATGATACGGATTATCGGATCGAAGTAGAAGTGAAGGTAAAAGATGTACGGTATTTAGAAGACCTAATCGAATCCGATCATGTGCTGTTTCGAAATGTTGTTCGTGTCAGTGTGGATGATAAACCAAAAGTGTCAGAAGAAGTAACAACACAATTGTTTCGAAGACGGATTGTTGTTGATCATATCGATAAACAAACCGAAGAATTGCTTCGAAAAGTGGAAGAACACAAATTTGATGGTGAATCATATTCGTATGAGCCTTTTGATGATTTAGAAGATGACGAGGGCAATCGATACAAATCGACTGTAAATCATTTAGGTGTTGTGAATGGTCGTGATCTATACTTTGTGATTCCATATCATATCCCATTGTTAGAAGTAAATGTCGAATCGATTCAAATCGATACGTCTAAAGCAGAAAAAGATGGTGGGCTTCCTGCACGACTAGTTTTAGTAAAGGAAGCAGAATACCAAGAGGACTTGTCGAACCTGCGTTTTGTTATCGAAATTGTTGAAGAAGCAACAAATCGTGTGGTCTATGAACAAGAATTGACTGTGAACGATGTAGATGATGTTTTTGAGTTATTGCTCCCAACGGATGCAGTCGAAAAAGCGGAAAAAATTGATTACCTTGTAACAATCAAGGTAGTGGATAATCCAGACAAGAACAAATTTGTCACGGACACAAAAGATTTAGCTACTCACGGTTATACAGCTACTGAAAAGGTTTTGACCGAGCGAGATGTAACGAATGGTGTCGTAGATTATGAAGCGGTGGTTCGAACATTACGCTTGCGTGAGGAAGTATCGGTTCAAGAATTTAGTGAAACAATTCGATTCGATTTTGAGCCAATGGTCAGTTCTAAAACAGGTTATGGCTTTGCGATTGACTTAGCACCAACCTTTTCGAGTGAAGTTCATGATACCGTTGAAGCTTTTGACCTTCGAGTTCGGGTACCGCAAGAGCTGTTAGATAGTCAAATTCATGAGGTTTTTGTCGCAAAAGAAAAGGAAGTAATCATTCCTTTGGATCAAACGTGGGCGTTTGCTCGTTCGGGAGATAGTCGGACAGATAGTTCTTTCACTTATGAATTTCCAGAAATACGTGTTGAGAAACTAACAGGAAATCTCTTCACAGCAAACCAAATGACCAGAAGCAATCGTGAATTGCTTGATGGCGGTCGTAATTTCTATCTACCAATTTGGCTAGACCTTGGCAGTTATGATGTAACAATTGAATCCGATATTGTAGGGAAGAATCGTATCCAATTAGAAATGACTAAAACTGTCGATGTCTTTGCGTATATGTACGCAACAATGGATAGCGACACAAAAGAGTTAGACGAGTTGTTGCTGACACCAGTTTTTCCAGAAACCGATGCACCGAGAGGTTGGTCGGATGAAGAAATTGCTTGGCTGAAAGGGGCGTGAGTGCATGTATGGAAATCATGTATACAGTGTCCAGCGATCATTGGATGATGCCCGTGCTCGTTTTTGGCGGCTAATTTGGTTGTTGCTCTTTATGAGTCTAGGAATCTTTATTGGTAAACAGTTGATTGAGATTCCTTTTTCATTTTTAGGAGGACTTGGTCGAAGTGTTATGGATGGTAGTTTTTCTCCAGTTCAATCGTTTGGACAAGTTTTTCTAGAAAATGACTTAGTACAAGCCGTTATAGTTTTTTTTACGGGATTACTCACTGTTATAGTGACTTTTTTTAAAGAACTTCGCCAGATTTTTTTTCCGAAGTAAATGGTTTTCTGAATGAGAAGGAGGTGAGGATGAATGAACCTAGAGCTAAATACAGATCGCTTTTGGGCAACCTTGGGCGTGATCGCATTGTGCTCGTTAGTCATTGGTGCAGCACTATTGTTCTTTCCAGAATTGATGAACAATGTTTTTGGACAGATGGAAGCGTATATCAATGGTATTAACGTACCTAACTAAGGACAAAGGGAAGAGAAATCTTCCTTTTTTGTTCTTGTTTGAATGGAGGGAATATCATGAACACTGAGAGTACTTATGAAGAAATTTGGCAAGAGTTGTTTTCAACTAGTGCGGAATCGTTTGTCAAAAAAATGGAAGCAGAAAATATACCGTTTGAATGGATTGATCAACGGCTAGATGAATTGAAAGCATTTAGCCGTAATCGAAGAAACAAAGAATTGGCGTCGTTGACAAAACCTTTATCGGCAGCGGTTATTGATCGGCGGATACGGCGGATTTTCGATCATGAAATGTATCCGTTGATTAGTGAAAAAGAAGCGTGGCTAAGAAAAGAAACAGCGCAACGACCTGAAAATGCACAATAAAAATAACTGGAAAAAGGTGGAATTTGAATGAATTTAGAATTGAATACAGATCGCTTCTGGGCGACATTAGGTGTTATTGCTTTATGCTCATTA
This sequence comes from Candidatus Enterococcus avicola, assembly GCF_047470845.1. Taxonomy (NCBI): domain Bacteria; kingdom Bacillati; phylum Bacillota; class Bacilli; order Lactobacillales; family Enterococcaceae; genus Enterococcus; species Candidatus Enterococcus avicola. Next base: position 195,718 of record NZ_JBLGTY010000003.1, read on the forward strand.
GTCATTGGTGCAGCATTGCTGTTTTTCCCAGAACTGATGAATAACATTTTTGGGCAGATGGAAGCGTATATCAATGGAATTACTGTTCCTAATTAAACAGTAAAAAAGTAGAGGTGAGGGATATCCCTTGCCTCTTTCTTGTTATGGAGGTGGCAAATGTTATCAGGAATACCTAGAAAAGTGGCTTTGATGTCTCTTAGCTTTTTGATTATTACAGGTCTAATTGTATTTGTGTTAGGAAATTACCAAACGGATGTTGATTCGTTGACATTGACGGAAACATTACGCAGTACGGCGCTTGCCAATCGGGATGATTCGGCACGAGTGAATCAAGGTGATTTTTATTTAGACAAAGAAAGTTTTGAGAAAGACTTTGAACAAACGATCAAAAGACAAGGAACCTATCAAAACCGTTCGCTGACTATTGATTTTGAGTATTTGATGGCTTCAAACGAGAAAGGAATTAAGGCAATTCGTGTGTCGGTCTCTGATGGACGGAAGACAGACCAAGCAACGTGTATTTTGAGTACGCCAGAAAATGAGGAGGAGGGATGATTCGTTGGCATTAAAAATAACTGATGATAGTCAAGAAGAATTGCAAAAAGAAGCTACGGCGGTAAAAAAAGCTGGTACAACCGTGAAAAAGATCGTTAAAAAAATGGAACCAGTCCAAGATGCTGTAACGAACAAGCTGGTGGATGTACAAGCCAATGGCTTATTACCCAAAAAAGAAGAAACACTGTCTAAAAAAGATTTCAAGCGTGCAATATCTGATCAGCAATTAATGAGTATTCGAGAAGATTTGGTCAAGCACCACACGCAACTTATTTTAGATGCAGCAGTGGATCAATCCGCACGAGAGGAATTGTTAAAAATCGTAAGGAAGGAACAGCGATTAAGCATGCACGGCAAAGAAGTTGCGGAATATGTCGTCCAAGAAATTGTCGGTACAGGTTTTATCGAGAAAATTCTTTTAGATAATTCTGTCACAGATATTGGTTGGAATGGTACGTTTTTGACTGTCCAAGGAAGTGATTCGTATCAAGTGTTTTCAAAAGAAGACTTGGAGTTAAGTGATCCAGAAGGTTCCGTTTTACGGATTATTAATCGTTTTGCTAATTCCGAAGGAAAAGCATTTAATCCGTCAAGACCAATCTTGGATGGGGTATTCAATCATTTGCGCTTAAGTGCTGTGGATAAAAGCTTAAGCCCAAATGGAACAACGACTTCTTTACGAGTTGTAAGACCAAGATTGGCATTAACCGAGGAACATTTTGTTGACTTCGCACCTGAGTTTGTTCTTGACTTTTTTAAAGTAGTTATGCAAACAGGTGTGTGTATGACGATTGCTGGAGAAACAGGTTCTGGTAAAACTGAGTTGTTAAAATTGCTTATGTCGTTTATCCCTGAGCAAACACGGCAAATTGTAATTGAGGATGTTCAAGAAACACATATCAAGGAGCTTTTACCTGAACATGATGTTTTCGCATGGGTTACTTCTCCAGAAAAATCGATTGAGGATTTGGTAAAGGCGAGTTTACGTTTTTATCCAAAGTATATCAATGTTTCTGAAACACGTGGAGCAGAAGCGTATGAAATGATTCAAGCAGCGTTAACCGATCATAAAATTGTCACAACAATCCACGCAACCGATGCGTGGTCAATCCCACGACGGTTAGTCAATATGTGTAACTCAAAATATTCAATCAATGAAGAGGCAGTGACTGATGATGTGCTAACCTATTTTGATTTCGGTGTGCATATAAAAACCGTTCGATTAGTTGTGGATGAAGAGAAAAATATATTTAAAATCATTCGTTACTTGTCTGAGATTGTCGAGTTTTCACCGAATGGATCAAGGTCTATTTTTAAACAAAAATTTGCACATGGGCAATTTTATGTAACTACAGGTACGTTGTCGGAAGCTTTTCAAGAACGAATGGCAGAGAAATTTTTGTCATTTGATTTTCCAGAAATGGAGGAGGAAGAAATTCAAAAGTCTGAGGAATTATCGGCGATTATCAAAGATGTGGTGAAACGTCATGAAAATTAGCCAGATTGAAACACAGAAAAAGAACTACTTAGATTTAGAGGAACTTTATGCTCTAAGTGCGGCGTATGGAAATGGAATGCAGCGAAAAGAAGTGATGCGACTGATTGCTATGCCAGCTCTAGTGATAGGGGTCATGCTGGGATTATTAACATATCTTTGGTGGGTTGTGTTAATTGGAATGGCTTTTGGTGCTTGGTATGGGTATCGTAAAATCTTGCCTAAGATTGTACAAAGACGTTATGAAACAGAGGCTTTATCTGCTCGCAATCATTTTATGAACACGATGACGCAAGTTATGGCAGATCCAAGTAAAACAGTAATACGATCGATTGAGCATATCTTGCCACGTATGCGTGGTGAACTTCAAACCGATATGTCAGAATTAGTTGCCTCGTTAATGATTGGTGCAGATATGGAATTAGTGATTGAGACAATGGCAAAGCTGAATGAAAAATACGACGAAGATGTCTTGTTTTGCCAATATCTGGAACAATTGGAAACGACAATTCATGAAGGAAAGCATAATGTATCGTCCATGCAAGATTTGACCAAACACCACAACGATATGCTTCAAAAGCGCAAGTTATTTTTTGCGGCAAAAGATGACTATTTGCGAGGTGTGAAGCTGATGTCAACGATGATTATTGGTTTGATTGGTATGTTTCACCTATCGTCTTATGTCATGGGAAACAGTTTTGAGATGTATATTGACGGTTTTGCAAGAAGCATCTTGGGCTATGTCACTACTGGACTCTATGTGCCGATATATTTTCTAATTATTAACCGCTTTTTAAAAAATTATTTTGATGATTCGGTAATGGAAGTGACGGTGAGAACGAAATGACAACACGTAGTGCACAACATTTAGTTGTTGAGAATAAGCCGCCAATTTGGCTGCGGCTATTACCAGAAGAAATTGTCCGACAATTAAGAGAAATGAACAATAGCACGGTAGCGATTGCAAAATGGCAAAAGAAAAATATACAACGAGCATTTTTTTTGACGAGTTTGTTTTTACTATCAGGTTATTTTATCGATTGGCGCATAGCACCACTTGGTTTTGTGGTGAGTGTATTATTGTATCGCCAACAATTACAAACAGTCAAACGAGTCTATATGCAGTTTCGTTTTGAACGTCAGATGCAATTTGCCAAGTTTGCTCGATTGTTGATTCCACTCTTAAAACAAACAGAATCAGGGATTAATCTTTATCAAATTTTTAGCCGAGTCGTCCCACGTCTAAACTATCAAGTTGACAAAGATTTATTGATGGGCTTGATGAAAGACCTTTCGGATTTTCCCAATAGCATTCAACCGTATGAGGACTATGCGATGGCAGTGTCGGGCAGTGAGATGAGTATTTTGTTTATGAGTACACTCTATGATCTGGAGCAGGGAGCGATCAACTTACAAGTGATTGACCGACTCGGACAACTCGCTAGTGCCGAAATGATGCAAGGCATTGATCAAATCATTGCTTTCAAAATCAAACGATTCCAGTTGTTGTTTACCAAAATGATGACGAGTATCGTGGTGTTGATCGTTGGTTTTGCGCTGGCTTTGTTTCTCTATCAGATTGGTCAAGTCGGGTTTTATTTTTGAGGGGGATTTTCGTGAATCAAGAATCTGAGGAGTATCCATTGTGGCGAGTTTTATTGGCATTTTTATTATTTCTTGTTGTGATGGGTGTGAGTTTTTACTTTTTTCGTAGTACAGGTGTTTTGTTGATGATTTTAGTTTTATTGGCTATATCACACATTTTCAATCGAGAGGGGTGATCTAAAATGTTAGAACAACCAGTATCAGAAATTTTTCGCTATCTTTTCGGCATGATTTTAATGTGCTTTATTTTAAGTGTAGCGATTTTTTGTTACCAAATTCAAGAAGTCAATACGTTCCGCCAACAAGTCAACTATCGGATCGAGCGCCGAGGGGGCTTGACTGATGAAGCGATGGCAGAAATTACCGAGTATACAAATGACTATTACCAAGGGCGTTATATTGTGAGTAGTCCGCAAATGGGACAAAAAGTTCGTTTTGGTGACATAGTAAGTTATGAAATCGTTGGTGAATACCCACTGTTATTTGTCCCGATGCCGAATGTCTTTCTTACCATTGAAGGGCAAGCAATCTCTCAAGTGAGGTGAGGACATGGACCAAGAAAATATGACGGGTCGCTTATGGCTCTTTGTATTGGCGTTAGCGCTTGTGATTATCCTAACACCAATTATTTTGAACTATTGGGAAGTAATTCAAGAGATTTGGAATCAGTGGTTTAGTAATCGTCAGTTGAAGATGTAAAAAGGAGGAAAATTTTTTTGAAGAAAAAGTATAGTTTGCGATTTAGAGGAGTCGAAAAGCACCTTTATCGGAAGTACGGGTTTTTGCGAGGTGCAGATTATGGGGTATATGATGCCCAACAAGCCTTGGTCGAGTTACAAAAAAATCTGCGTGAAGGTACTTTTTTAACTGTGACCGTGAAAGACCTTGAAGCGTCTCAGACGTATCATTTTGAAGGTATTTTGATTGATCCAGTAGGGACGGAATTTAATTTGTTAGATGAATTACAGCGTCAATTATTAGAAGCAGGGGAAGCGATTGATGGCGCAAAAATTTACACAGAAATCAATCGTCAATTCAATACGGAAGCAGAAGCTGTCCGTCCTTCGCCACAAAGTTATGCCCAACCAGCAGTACCAGTATCAGCGCTACCTAAAAAGAATGTGCTGCAAAAAATGTTTCCATATTTGTTTAAACCAAAAACAGTGGGACAAGAACACCAAATCTACAATCAGCCGATTTTCTCGCCGAGAGAAGAGCCAGTGATTGATGATCCAGCACCACGAGTTACCAAAGCAACAGCTGTATCAGAGAAAGCACCAATCTACGACTATGAATTAGTGGTCGTGAAAACCAATGGGGAAGAAATTCGTTGCGAGTTTCAATCAGGAAATCCCAATGAGAGTCGAAACACAGCGCTGAAAACGTATTTTCCGATTGAAGGAAAATATCTTGTCGTTGATACGGAAAAAATTCTCGTTACAGAAATCAAGGCTTGTCGTCTAGAAAAGGTGGAAGCATTTGATATTTTCTCGTTACCTGAATATGCCGTTGGCGATGAATTTGAAGCTGTCAATACCTTCACTAGCCTGACGGAATTGCCAGAATAGAGGAGGTGTATACATGGCATTAAAAGTAATTGATGAACCAATTCAACAAGCCCCAAGAACCGCTGTAATCAAGAAAAGTAAGCTGCTGAAAGGAAAAAACAAACAAAGAAGTACGATTCCGTCAGGAAAGCGTACAATAGCGAAACGTACTCGTTATACGGTTTGGGGAATGATTGTTGTCCTTGGCTTAAGTGGTGTATTCGCATTTATCAAAGCGAATAATGTCTCTGCCAGTAATGCGCAATTATATGAACAAGTGGATGCAATGACAAAGAAACTAGAAACACTAACGGCGGTCTCGGTAGATGAACGAAAAACGGATGCTTATTTTGCTGAGTTTATTCCGCTTTTTATGAATCTTGATGCGGAAGACTACGACTCTAGAGTCGAGCGTGAACAGGCATTAGGATATTACTTTGAATCCACGAGTGATTATACGCTTGGCAATGACACGAATCGCCAATTGGAAGACTTCCGTTTGTATGAACTCAACCAAGCCCAAGAGGGGTTTGTAGCACGTTACTTTGTGCGGTATACAACCAGTGAACTCGAAGGAAGCAATCGTCAAACCTTTGAACACTTATTAAATATTCCCTTTGTAGAAGAAAATGGAGTATTTGCGATTACTGAATTTCCATATTTTGGTTTAGTGCCAGAAAACAGAGGTCTTGTTGCTGCAACGGAAAGTGCTTTGTCAGAACGGAACCAAGTCTCTTTTGCAGAAGTAGAAGGTCTCGAAGAATTTTTGGAACAATTCTTTAATAACTATGCGTCTAGCAGTGTAGAAGATATTGCCTATATGATGCAAGAGCCAATTTCACTGGATGGACAATTTGAGTATGTTCGTTCGGAGAATAAGGTTTACGAATTTGAGGATCAAGAGGAATTAATTGTGCAATCAGTGATTGAACTACAGTTGAACAATACTGGGTTGGCACACAAAGAACATATGACAATAACGATCTCAAATGATGGGGATCGTTTTTTTGTTGAAAAATTATCACATAGTATAGGAGGAATAGATTAATGCCAAGTTTATCAGCGCTTTTAGAATGGGTACAAAGAGAAGGAATCAATGCGGTATGGATTGTCATGGTTGGATTTGCTTTGAAATATCTATATGAACAAAAATGGAGTAAATTTGTGATCTTTTTACTTGCAGCAGGCGCAACTGCTTTTGTTGTGAACAATCCTAGAATTGTTTCGCAAGCCTTTGAAGCTGTTAGTAACTTGTTCTTTAGATAAGGGGCAATTATATGAAAGTTTGTTATAACTACAAGAAGATATTTGATGATCCGATTCGCGTGCGAGCTTTCGGGAATTTAATGTTGCCGATGGCGATTGAGTTAAATCGTGTGGTGCTTTTTTTCGTTCTGCTAGCAATCACTCATATCGTGTTTGGTGGCTTGATTGCAGTGATCAATCAGATTGCTGGAGGAACTAGATTTGCAATTTATTTAGGTTTACCTTATTGGACTTCTGGAAAACTGTTGAACTTGAATCCTGATGGGCAAAAAGTGTTTCCTTACCTGAGAGATTTATTGATCTATTTAGTTATCTTTAAATTGTTTAAGGTACGCTATTGCAATGAAGAAATGGTCAACGATGTTGGCAAAATTGTATTTGAGAAAGTAGGGGACGGAGTTTAAACTCTGTTCTCTTTTTTTTTAAAGGAGGAAAAAATGAAGGCAGTTAAGGAAATGATTAAATTAGCTCAAATTCCCTTTAAGGCAATCAAAGGCAATTTGATGTTTGATAAAAGCGGCTATGTGTGGGCGTATTATCGGATTATCGCTGAAGAAACCAATCCGAATAATTTTGAAGAGCTAGAAAAATTTAAGAAACGTTGGTCAACGATTTTTCGAAAAACATTGCCGAAATATGGCGAATTTGAGTTGGTAATGTATCCGAAAGATAAACAATTGACGGAACGTTTCAAAGAGTTTTCAAAGGATTTAGCACCTGAGTATCACCGTTTAGGATTAGAGTATATGGGTAGAACAGTTGCAGGTTTGAAAAGTGAATTGGGTGAAATTACGGAACCAGATTTTGTGTTAGGTGTCCGATTAAAGGATATGTATGGGAATGAAAATCCAATTGAATCCATAAAGAGGGTCACGGACGAGGTGAGTGATCAAATTCTCTCGTTATTAGGGAAAAAGGTTGTAATGGAAGAGGATGAATTAGAAAAAATTCAACCAATCGAAGAAGAGTTGTTTCGTTCTTTGCGTAGTCGAAGGGCGGCTCGTTTAACCGAAGATGAACTGATTTATTTGAATCGGCTCTCTTTTATTGGTGGACTTCCCCACGAAAAGAAAAACGAAGATTTTTCCCAAGCACGAATCAGCGAAGCGATTGTCGATGCAGGCAAAGACGTTGGCTTTATTCACTTATCTTCTGATCTGGGCAATAGCGTTGTGTCCTATTTACCTATTGCCGACTTTGAAGAAAACAACATTGCCTATAATCACCTCTATCAGGTTGCCCAACAGATGGACTTCCCTTGTGATTTTCGGATAAAGGCGCATTATCCTGACCCTAAAGGGGTGACAGGTTTTTCTTCGAAGGTTATGATCCAAAAAAATCGTCACAAGACTGAAGCCAAAGAAGCAAGGCTTGCAGGAGAATCTGCGAGTGACCGTATCAAAAGTAATGCCCAAATGGTGAATCATATTAGTAATGAACTAGAAAGTGGCGAACCGCTTATCGCTTGGATGGGCTGCTTTGTGATCATAGGAAAAAGTCGGGAACAAAACAAACGTCGTGGTGATGCGTTGATCAATGCGATGAAGAGCTTAAAAATCAGTGTTGTCCGCCCAAGTGCCAAACAAGCACAATTGTTCTATCGGTGCTTGTTTAGTGCGTCTGTTGAATCAATGTCTGATTGGATGCAAGTGACGAATGGACACGGATTAGCTGAGACCTTGTTTGCGGTCACAAATAGTGCAGGTACACGATCGGGCTGGTATTTGGGTCGGATCGATCCTTTTTTAGAATCAGAAACGTTAAAAGGTAGTATCCAGTCTTCTAGAAATAGTGTCTTCTATAATATGTTGGTTGCCAATCAGGGTCAAGAAGGAGCAATTACAGATAGTCCGCACGTCGCAATTACGGGCGAGACAGGAAAAGGAAAGTCCTATTTAACTGGAATGTTATTCTTTTATTCGTCGTTACTGGATGCAAAAGTATTGTATATCGATCCGAAAAATCAAGTTGCCAAGCAATTTAAACGAACTGCCAATGATCCAGTGATTCGACAAAAATTCCCGAGCTTCGTGACATATTTGAATTCCATTAATTACGTGACTTTAGATGCAACAAAAAAAGAAAACCATGGCGTCCTAGACCCGATTGTCTTTTTGAATGGTGTGGAAGCCAAAGATACTGCGCAAGCAATGATTCAATCGATTTATAACTTGGATAATCGAGAAGAGGTAGAAACTGCGATCAACGAAGAACTCGACAAAGTCATTGAAGAACGTGAGCTTGGAGAAAAAGTCGGTCTATTAACGGTGATTCGGCGTTTACATGACTATGAGGATCAAGTGATACAACGTGCAGCTAAGTTGTTGTTTTCTAAAATTCAAAACAGTATCTTGCATTTAGGTTTTAGTGATGGTGATTCTAATGGTTTGGATTTGAATCATAAGTGTACGGTACTGGGAATTGCAGGGCTGAATCTGCCTGAACCGCATGTACCCGTCAAAGACTATTCAGAAGCCAACAAAAAATCAACCTGTTTGATGCTACCATTAGGCAAGTTTTGTGAAAAATTCGGGAATCAAAATGAAGAACAGTATACGATTGAATTTTTTGACGAGGCGTGGATTCTGGCGAAAGCCAAGGGCGGTCGAGAAGTGTTGAAAGCCATGCAGCGTGTCGGACGATCATTTTGTAATATCCTTGTCTATTCTACTCAATCAGTCAAAGACGTTGGAGATGATCAAGATACAAATAGTTTTGGTACAATGTTTGCCTTTGATTGGCAATCTGAACGAAGTGATATTTTGAGCCATATCGGAATTGAAGTTAATGAGCGTAATTTGACGCTGGTCGAGAATATGAAGAAAGGGCAATGCTTGTTCCGAGATATTTATGGGCGTACGGCAAAACTAAGTATTCATAATCTTTTCCCAGAATGGCACCATGCCTTGCAGACAGTGAAGAAAACAGCTTCAAGTGAAGCTGAAAAACAGTTTGCTTAAAGGAGGAGTGTATGGAAATTAAGAAATACTTTAAATGGTTGGCGCTATTCTTGTTATTTTTTACTCTGATGACAACGGTTAGTGCCGATGCAGCACCGACACCAATCAATCCTGATCAAGAATCAAGTGTGACTGATAAAGCGGAACAATATAGCTTAGATTCTTATCAGAGCTACATGTTTGAAAGACCACGTTTTTTTCAAAATTTAGATATCGCAAATTGGTTAAATGGTGGTGCCAATCTATTTTTTGATTTAAATAAAATAGTGTACTCAATGTTTCGAACAGGGATAGATTTGTTTGGTAATGCGAATGTTGTCAACGATTATGTTTCTGTTTTTACAGCATATTCTAAGTCAATGTACGATTCACTGTATCGGGATTTTGGGTTAACAATCATTATTGCGATGGCGTTGTACTGTTTGTATCTATATATCATTAGATCGCCTCAACAAGCCGCAAAACAGTTTTTTGCTTTTTCAGCGGTAGTGGTTATGAGCATGGTTTGGAACAATAGTGCGACGACAATTATTCGTGATTTTAATTCTCTAACGGAAGAGGTTCAGGGGAACTTAATTCGAACAACAAGTAATGCACAATCTACCAATGCCGCAACACCAGTAACTCATGCTCAAAATACATTATTTGAACTAGCGATTGAAGAACCGTTCTTATTGATGAATTTTGGAATGGCAAATAGAAGTGATGTCATATCAGAATATGAAGCAAGCACTCTTTCTTCTTTATTGTTTCAAGGTGAATGGGATGAAAAGAAAGATGAAGATATTAAAGATTTTGTAGAAGAGATGGCAGATGATAATGTATTTATGACGACTGAAAAAGCAGGTTGGAAATTCGTTGTTGGCTTTCTATCACCGATTACTACCATTGTGCTTGGTACACCGATCTTGATCATTCAAGTATTAAATTTACTAACAGGTGTTATGGCACTGGTGGTGGCAGCTTTTATCGGATTAGCGATGTTTATTAGCATGATTCCGAAATTCCGAGGGGCATTTCTCAAATCTTTGCAAACCCTGATTGGTTTGTTTGGGGTAAGAGTTTTGTTAGGTATTTCATTCATGATGTTAGTGTCCGTGATCAATGTAGTTCGTGGCGTGATTCCAGCAGATGGAGTTGCCAACTATTTATTACAAGTCATTGCGATTACTGTAACTCTCGTGGTAATTTGGAAAAATCGTGATAAGATTTTTAGAATGATTTCAGGTGGTATGATTTCAAGTACCGATGGTGGGATCTGGAATAAAGCGAGTGCGCCATTTAAGAAAAAAGCTAAGGATGCGGTGAAGCTTGGTGCAGATGTCGCAGGTATGGTAACTGTTGGTATGCCATTAAGTGAAGTAGGGGGGCATGTCGCTGAAAATGTGAAAGAAAATGCCTATGATATTTTCGCGGATCGTCAAGCATTCAAACAGCATGAGCAAGATAAACACACGCAAGTTGCGGTAGATGATTATTTTGATACTGTTGATCGAGCGAAAAGTGTTATCGACGAAGAAAATCAAGCGAAAAATCAGCCAACAGAAACTACTTTAGAAGATGTCAGTTACCAACAGGCAGCAACGGAAGAAATTTACACCGATGATGTGGCGCTAGATGCAGATGCCGTTCAAGCCGAAATAAATGAACTAATGGCAGATGATATCCATTCTACGAGTGATGATTTTGAGGAAATCGATACCCTTGGAGTCGAGAACGCAGAAACAGAAAACGTAGAACAGGCAGAAATCAATGAGTTGGAAGCGACAGATGTTCAATCTACGAATGATGATTCTAAGGGAATTGATGAGATTGAGATTGATTATGCGGAAACAGAAAACGTAGAACAAGCTGAAATTCAAGAATTGGAAGCAACAGATGTCCAACAAACGAAAGAAGATATCGCACCAATCGATAGAATTGAAATTCAAAATGCGGAAACAAAAAACGTAGAACAAGCTGAAATTCAAGAATTGGAAGCAACAGATGTTCAACAAACGAAAGAAGATATCGCACCGATCGATACAATTGAAATTCAAAATGCCGAAACTGAAAATGTAGAACAAACAGAAATCAATAAGTTGGAAGTAGCCGACGTACAAGCGACTGGTGTAGGATTTGGAAATGAGGAACGCCAAGCGGAAGTATTAGAGTCGTCCGTTATCGAAGGAACAAATCCTGAAATAACGTTGAATCCATTGGAAACTATGCCAGAAATCAAATTAGGTTCACCTGATGTATCGATGGAGTATCTTGATCAACAAACAAACGAGTTTTTTAATCATTTAGAAAATGAAACATTGGTACAAGCCAATAATGTGTTTGAAACAGAGACTGAAACTAACCATGTGTCGGCAGTTTCTGAAAGTGTTGAGCAGCCAGAACAAGTTTTTGAGAGGATTGGTGTGGATTTTCAAGACGAAGTGAATCAACTTGCGGCGGACTCCAAGACTTCGTTTGATGCGTTATTCGCAGAAGTGCGAGGTGAATAAATGATCAAAAAATATATACTATCTGCGTTATTGCCACTGTTTTTTGTAGGCGCTTTACTGATTTTATTTGCAGGAGGCTATGATCAAAGTCAGAAAAAAGGCGCTGATATCTCTTTTGAAGGAGCTTATGGGAATGTCGATTTAAGTGAGGCAGTCTTGCGCTGGAAAAGTGAAGTTGAGCGAGTAGCAAGGGAACATGATATTTTAGATCAAGTACCAATACTATTGGCGATGATGATGGTTGAAAGTGGAGGAAAATACCCAGATTTATTTCAATCAAGTGAATCGCTAGGTTTGCCTGTCAATACGTTAAACGAACGAGAGTCTATTGCACAAGGAGTGAAGTATTATGCGCAAGCTTTAGCAATGGCGCGAGAAAATGAAGTGGATGAGTGGTCAGCAGTACAAAGCTATAATTTTGGGCTGTCTTATATTTCATTTATCGCTAATAATGGCAAACGCCATACAACTGATTTAGCGGAACGATATTCGAGAGATGTGGTGGCGCCAAGCTTAGGTAATATAACGGGTGTGAAAAATGTGTATATCAATGCAGTATCGATTGCGGATGGACGCACGTACCAATACAATAACGGCGGAAACTTTCACTATGTCGGTCTTGTCCGACAATTTATAGTTGTTGGTGGGACAGGAGAATATATCTTACCGCTTGATCCGCCTAATATCAGTTCTTGGTTTGGTTGGCGAATCCATCCGAACAATGGCGGAAGAAATTTTCATCGTGGGATAGATTTTGCCCATCCGCAAGGGACACCGATTCTAGCCATTGCAGATGGTGAAGTAATCTTTTCAGGATGGCATGATTCATGGGGAAACTACGTTCGTATCCGTCATGGAAATGGTCATTGTAGTTTATACGCCCATAATGTGAGTAATAGTGTACGGGTTGGTGATCAGGTGAAGCAAGGGGATGTAATTGGACTTGTAGGAAGTACTGGGAACAGTACTGGACCACATCTTCATTTTGAGTACTCAACAAGTGATAGTTTAGGCGAAGATGTTTTATTAGACCCAGCAGAAGTACTTGGTTTGAAATGATAGGAGGAGTTGTGTGAAAAAAATAGGTTTAATCATTACCAGTATTTTAATGATAGGTGTTGCTGCGTTCTTTATAATATCAAATGAAAAAGTTGATATGGAAGGGAGCAATCCGATTGAAGAATCAAAACATTATTTTGATTTTCGACCTAGTCCGAATGTTTCGGTTTCTTCTTCTGAGTCGTCAATAGAGCAAACGGAGGCTTCCAATTATGTAGTCGACATTCTCCCAATCGAAGAAAAGGAAGAAACTGGAAGTACGGCGATGGCATTTTTGGATGTGAATCATAAACTATTTGATGCATATTATGGTGAGTGGTCAATGGAAGAACGAAATCAACAATTGAGGAATATTTTGTTAGAGTCGTTACACGACGAGTACCTTTTTACAGATGATGGAGAGATTTTTTCAGGAAGTATCACTGAGTATAGCTATCAGTCTTTTCATAGTCAAGAAGAATCCAATCGTGCGGCTGTCGTCAATGTACTGGAAATGATTGTTGATGGTTTAGAACAACGGTTGTTAGTAACGGTGGATTTAGAATTAGATGGTAAATGGTTAATTTCAGGCTTGAACTTTGAGTTGATCTATGGGTAAACTAGTATCAAATGCTAGGGAATTTGTTAGATAAAAGGAGAATTTTATGGGAAAGAGAATAAAAATAGGGTTGTTGTTGGTTGCGATAAGTCTTTTTGTTTTAGTCGGCTGTGGTAATAAAACGAATAAGGACGTTCAAGAGGTCATTGATGCGATAGTAGATGAACGGAATCAAAGATATGAAGAGCATGATTGGGGAGAAGATGACCTTAGTCTCAAGGTCTATTACAGTGAGCTGCTCGATGCATATGTGGTGCATGCTTTTGTACCTCGGATTTCAGATCGTGAGTCTAGCAGAGGAGAAATAAAGCAATCAGAACGTCTGTATTCCTACCATTTGAAAGAGTTAGATTGGACTAGCTCTATCAGCCAATTACCAAGTATTCTGACCGAAGGCAACTATGAGGAAGTTTATCGTAGTGGAAAATTTGTTGAATAAAATAAATGAAGTGAGTACCAGTGAGGAAATTAATCCTTGCTGGTATTTTTTTTAGGAGGAGTACCTTATAATGGAAACATGTACAAAACAAGATTTGATGAAGAAAGGATATCGTGAATATCAAGCAAGAGAAATAATTCGTGAAGCAAAGTTAATGTTAGTAAAAAGGGGCTGCCCTTTCTATTTAAGTAAAGGGAGAGGGAGAGTGCCGAAGTGGGCGATTGAGGAAATTTTGGGTTACGAACTTGAGACGGGTGAGGTATCTCAAAATGGGTAAAAAGCAAAATGTTTATAAGGATTCAAATGGATTTTATTTCAAAGCTAATCTAGGGAAGGATCCAATTACTGGAAAAAGACTTACTAAAACGAAAAGAGGTTTTAAGACAGAGGCAGAGGCATATCGTGCGTATATGGTTTTTATGTTGAATCAGACACAAGCTAACGATCAAGTGGTTTCTGATTCAGATAGTAAAGAAAATATGACTTTTAAGGATTTTAGGGATCAGATATATTTGGATTGGTATAAATCGAGAGTTAAGCCGAACACATTTAATCCAAGAAAATACTGTTTGCTGAAAGATTTTAAAGATTTTGAAAACAAGAATATGCGTGATATTAGTGTTTTGGATGTGCAGATATTTCAAAATAAGCTTTTATCAAGTGGTGTGTGCGGATCATATATTAATTTGTTGTGTTCTTTAATGGCTGGTATATGGGATAGAGCAAAAATCTTTGGGTTTGTTGAAGAAAATCCATTTCGTGCATTAGGAAGAATAAGGGTTGAAAAGAAAAAGATCAATTTTTGGACGTTGGATGATTTCAAAGTTTTTGAGAAAAGTATTTTTACAACTAATCTCGAGAATAAAATTATGTTACTAGAAAATCTATCGCAAACTGAATACTATGATTTTTTTCACTATTTATTTTATCGCTTTTTGTTTTTCACTGGCTTAAGATTTGGGGAGAGCGCTGCATTATTGTGGGAAAATGTTGATTTAGATGAAGGAAAAATCAAGGTGCTATATACAGTTGGTAATCGATCCAAAAAAAAGTCGGAACAATATCTATCTACTCCAAAATCGAAAAGTAGTGAAAGAACATTATTTATTGATAACAGGACGATTTTATTATTAAAAAATTGGAGATATTATCAACATCGTTCTGGTGACATAAAATTAGTGTTTAGCCATGACGATGTATTCATTGATGGAGCTTGGATGGGTGTCAAGTTCAAACGCTTACAAGAGAAGTTTGGTCTTCCTAGAGCTACGTTGCATGATTTGCGGCACTCACATGCTAGTTTACTTATTCATATGAAAGAGAATCCTAAAATGGTTCAAGAAAGATTAGGTCATGCCAAGATTGAAATGACATTAGATATATATTCTCATTTGTATCCGACAGAGAATTTTGATATTGTTGATCGTTTAAATACGATCAGCGGTAGAGAATAACGTACTATAATAGAAGCAAAATATTGGGAAATGTTCTCACGAATGTTCTCACGAGAAAATAAAGGGGCTGTATCCGTTGATAGCAGTGGATTTGTTTCCCTTGTTCATGTTTTTAGCGTATACTAAAGACATGAACTTTTTTATTTTGGAGGGATCTGCATGGAATTAGGATTTATCGGTACTGGTGTCATGGGTCAAGCGATGGTTGGTCATCTCTTAGCTGCAGGACATACAGTGAATGTTTACAATCGGACGAAAGAAAAAACTGATGAACTCGTTGCGAATGGAGCAATTTGGCGTGACACCCCAACAGAAGTTGCATCAGAAAGTGAAATCATCTTTACAATGGTTGGTTATCCATCCGACGTTGAAGAGGTTTACTATGGGCCTCAAGGGATTTTTCAAACGGCTGTGACGGGCAAAACATTGGTGGATTTTACCACCAGTACACCTGATTTGGCAGAACGAATCTACCAGACAGCGAAGGAAAAAGGAGCAGCGAGTATCGATGCGCCAGTTTCTGGTGGGGATCTTGGTGCGAGAAACGCTACGCTAACGATTATGGTTGGTGGCGATGAAGAAGCTTACCAACAAGTAAAACCACTTTTTGAAGTATTAGGAAAGACGTTTCAACTTCAAGGAGGGGCAGGGAAAGGTCAGCACACGAAAATGGCCAATCAGATCATGATTGCCGGAACCATGACGGGGATGACAGAAATGCTGGTCTATGCGAACCAAGCGGGTCTTGATTTACCACGAGTGATTGAAACCCTTTCTGGTGGTGGGGCAGCCAATTGGTCCATGACGAATTATAGTCCTCGTATCCTAAAAGAGGATTATTCACCAGGCTTTTTTGTCAAACATTTCATCAAAGATTTGGGGATCGCTTTGGATGAGGCTAAGAAGATGGGATTGGATTTGCCAAGCACCACTTTAGCTAAAAAATTGTATGATCAGTTGGCTGAAAAAGGCTTCGAAAATGACGGAACGCAGGCGCTGATTAAACTTTGGTGGCAAGATGGAAAAAAATCTTAAAATGACAAAAAAAATACGAAAAATCAATGCAAGATAGAGGATGTTTTGATACAATATAACGGACAGAAAAAGGAGGCTTACGAATGAAAAGTTCGCAATTAGTCGCTATCATCAAACGTTTAGAAGCGATGGTCGAAGCGCAAGACAATGAAGTTCAAGTACGTCGTTTTGAAAAAGAAGGCGTCGAAAAATGTACCGTTACTTATGACAATTCGACAGAAACGTTTGAATTAACGGAAGCAGAATCAAGTCAATCTTATCAATTTGATAACGTTGATATTGTAGCCATGGAAATCTATGATTTGATCCAATAAGAATGAGTGGGACGTTCGTCGTCGCTTTCTCATTTCTAAACAGCAAGCCTACTTGGGCTTGCTGTTTTTTATTTATCTGCTGCTTTTTCTTGGCGATACAAGTGATTAAGGATGATCCCTAATGGATCGAGATCTTCCGGGGCTAAAGGAAGCGCAGCGCTTGCTGGCGGGAGTGGCTGGAATGTTTCCTCGGGAGAAAGAACTTTTGTTTGGATCAACTTGCCAAAGCTAACTTGATAGTATTTGATTTGAGTCGTCTGTGATCCTGGCTCCTCTAAGTCAAGGAGAATAGAAAAAATCACTTCTGGTTCTTGAATAAACTGATTGACCCTCACGATTTCTTGGTAAAAGCTTTGTGCTAAATGGATCTGGCGCTGCAGTACACTAGCTTGTTCAAACAATAGGTGATCAATCAGATATGCTAAGCGTTTTTTAAGGAGTGAAAAACAGTCGGTCTTCTTTCCTGCAAAAAAACAGCCGATCTCCCGCCACTTCTCTTCCAAGGGATACGCATCCATTTGAGGGAGCTGCTTACGTAAGGTTAATAGCGTCAGTTCGTTGACAGTCGGCAATTGAAAGGTTTCTGACAATAATTGAAACAATGCTGGCAATTTTTTTGTTTGCCGAAAGGGGCCATAACTGCCAATTTGGGGTGTTTGAGTGATCGTGAAGGTATGATTCGTCAAGTCAACAAAGCAATAGTTGGCTGAATGGTTCATTTGTCGGTTGTAGATAGGATGAAAAGCTTGGATCAAACGACATTCAAGTAATAGTGCATCCAATTCTGTATCTGTTTCGATCGTTTCAAAATCAACGACATTATAAACAAGTCGAAGTACCTTATTGGCATGCTGCTGATTTTTTCGGAAGTAAGAAACGACACGCTGTTTCAATGATTTGGCTTTTCCTACATACAAGACTTCGTTGTGCTGATCTTTCATTAAATAAACACCAGGCTTTTCAGGCAGTGCATTTGCTTTGTTTTTTAGAAACTCTTTGTTCGGATTCATCGATCGTTCCTCTCCTTCCTTCAAAGAGTAGCAGATGAAGCGTAAGAGAGCAACGTTTGTTGGCTATTGACAAGAAAAAATTAGAAATAGAGTGGAGGCAACAAAATGATAAACTTTGACATTCAAAGGAAATTTCTCTATAACGGAAACGGATTATTTTGTCAACTCGCAGCTTTTAAAATCTTAGAAAATCAATTCTTAAATAAAAATGCGCTTAAAAATAAAAAAAGTTCGAAAAAATTCTTGCATTTCTCAATAACTTCCGATATAGTTTGACTATCAAATGATTTGATTATCAAAGTATTCGGATGGTGAAGGTTATGGAACCCAATTTAGAAACAGTTAATGACTACTTAGTCAGCGTCTTTAATGACATCTTAGTGATTGAAGAATCTGAATTGAAAAAATCTCAATTCAAAGACCTTTCAATTACCGAAATGCATACCATCGAAGCCATCGGGATGTACAAAAAAAAGACCACGACTGAAGTTGCCAAAGAGCTTTCGATCACTGTTGGGACTTTGACCATCGCGATCAATCGTTTGGTGAAAAAAGAATATGTAGAACGGATTCGCAGTGAAGATGATCGGCGAGTCGTCAAACTAGGTTTGACGAAAAAAGGAAAACTCCTTTATCGTGTTCATCAGCATTTTCATCGTGAGATGGTGAAAGGTGTCTTGAGTCAGATGTCTCCTGAAGAGGAACAGGCACTGTTGAAAGCACTGAAAAATCTGCATGACTTTTTACAAGATTATAAGTGAGAATAATGGATGAATATGTTTGGAAAAATTACCGCGACTGCAAGTTATGTTCCAGAAAAAATCGTAACAAATGATGATCTATCAAATTTGATGGATACTTCAGATGAATGGATCCATTCTCGCACGGGAATCAAACGAAGAAGAGTCGCTGTTGGCGAAAACACTTCAGACCTTTGTATTCGCGTCGCTCAAACGCTTTTGCAAGATGCTCAGCTTTCAGCAGAAAGTCTAGATTTTATCTTGGTAGCGACGATCACACCGGATTTCAATACACCGGCGGTTGCTTGCCAAGTCCAAGGGGCGATTGGGGCAGTCAATGCCTTTGCTTTTGATATCAGTGCAGCATGTGCTGGTTTCGTGTATGCATTGTCTATGGCTGAAAAACTGATTCGAACGGGCGCTAAAAAAGGATTGGTCATCGGTGGAGAAGTACTTTCAAAAGTCTTGGATTGGAACGACCGTTCGACGGCTGTTTTATTCGGAGATGGTGCCGGCGGTCTATTGCTGGAAGCATCTTCAGAGCAGCATTTGCTCAAAGAGTCTTTAAAAGCAGATGGGACGCGAGGCATGTCCTTAACATCTGGTTTTCGCACGAATGAGAATCCTTTTTCACAAAACGCTCCGGCGTATAGTGCTTGTATGCAAATGATTGGACGAGAAATCTTTGATTTTGCGACGCGTGATGTGGTCGCCTCGATCAATGATCTGATACAAGATGAAGCAATCGATTATTTTTTGCTTCACCAAGCAAATTCACGTATTTTAGACAAAGTTGCTCGCAAGCTGAAGCAGCCCCGTGAGAAATTTTTGCAAAATATGCAAGATTATGGCAATACTTCGGCAGCCTCGATTCCGTTATTGCTAGATGAAGAAATCAAACGAGGTACACTGTCACTTGGCAGTGGTCAAAAAGTGGTGTTCTCAGGTTTTGGCGGCGGATTGACATGGGGAACTATGTTAGCCACCTTATAACTTGTTCACGAAACAAAATTACTATTGAAAAACACATTGGAGGAATATACACATGGTATTCGAAAAAATTCAAGAAATCGTAGCAGAAGAATTAGGAAAAGAAAAAGAAGAAATCAAATTGAACACAAACATCCAAGAAGATTTAGAAGCAGACAGCTTGGATCTTTTCCAAATCATTAACGAGATCGAAGATGAATTCGATGTGAAGATCGAAACAGAAGATGGTATCACAACCGTTGAAGATCTAGTTAAATATGTAGAAAAACAACAAGCATAAAACAAAGGCTAGGCAGACAGCCTAGCCTTTCCTTTTTAAGAACGTGTTTTTGCTGATTCATAGACGAACTGCAAGAAGCCATGTTCTCCAACGACAACGATCAAAGTAATGAAGGAGTACAAGATGAAGACAGCCTTTTTATTTAGCGGTCAAGGCGCACAGTACCCCAAAATGGGAGAAGAGCTCTATCACCAAGAAGCCATCGTTCGTGAGACGTTTGAACAAGCCAGCACCATTCTAGGATATGATATGGCCGAGCTATGCTTTACTGAAAACGAACGTTTAAACCAGACGGAATATACGCAGCCTGCCATCTTAACGGTAAGTACGGCTTTTTGGCGACTTTTGGATGCGCAAGGAATCAAAGCAGATGCTGTTGCTGGCTTGAGTTTAGGCGAATATACAGCCTTAGTCGCTAGTGGTGCGCTTGATTTCCAGACAGCAGTCGCATTGGTGCAAAAGCGCGGTCGGTATATGGCAAGTGCGGCGCCAGCAGGTGTTGGGAAAATGGTCGCTGTGATGAACACACCCGCTGAAACGATTGAAGAAATCTGTAAAGAAGCAAGTCAAGTGGGGATCGTGACACCAGCGAATTACAATACGCCGCAGCAGATCGTCATTGGCGGTGAAGCGCCGGCAGTGGATAAAGCGGTGGAATTGTTACAAGCTGCTGGAACCAAACGGGTGATTCCTTTAAATGTCAGCGGTCCTTTCCATACTGCTTTGTTGGAACCCGCATCGCAGCAATTAGCACAGGAATTAGCTCAAATCACCTTTGATGAGTTACAAGTACCTGTCATCAGCAATACGACCGCGCAGCCAATGCAGCAAGACCAAATCAAGGAACTGTTGACGCTGCAAGTGAAATCGCCAGTGCGTTTTTACGAAAGCATTGCGACACTGAAGCAGCTTGGCATCCAACAAGTCATCGAGATCGGACCAGGAAAAGTATTGAGCGGTTTTATGAAGAAAATAGACAAAGAAATACAGACTGCGCGTGTAGAAGATAGCCAAACGTTGGCAGATACACTAGCCCGATTCAACTAGGAGGAATTTATGGATCTGCAAAATAGAAACGTCTTTGTAACTGGTAGCTCGCGAGGGATCGGTTTTACCATCGCGGAAGCCTTTGCCAAAGAAGGAGCGAATATCGTTTTAAATGGACGAAAAGAAATTCCCCAGTCACTGATCGATCGCATCACCAGCTACGGCGTGAAATGTGTAGCGATCAATGGGGACATTTCTGATTTTGATCAAGCGGCAGCCATGCTTTTAGAAGCAGAAGCGGCAGTCGGACCGATCCACATTTTAGTCAATAATGCCGGAATCACGAATGACAAATTATTGTTGAGAATGAAACCCGAAGATTTTGATTCAGTGATCAAAATCAATTTGACTGGTACCTTCAATATGACGCAGCACGCGTTGAAAAAAATGATGAAGCTGCGAGAAGGCCGCATCATCAATTTGACGAGTGTGGTCGGCTTGACGGGAAATATCGGGCAAGCCAACTATGCGGCAAGTAAAGCTGGCGTGATCGGTTTTACGAAATCTGCCGCTCGTGAAGGTGCCGCTCGGGGGATCACCTGCAATGCGATCGCCCCAGGATTTATCGAAACAGAGATGACTGAAGTGCTGTCGGATAAAGTCAAAGAACAATCATTGACAAATATTCCATTACAGCGTTTTGGTTCCACACAGGATGTTGCGCAAACAGCAGTCTTTTTAGCAAAAAGCCCCTACATCACTGGTCAGGTGATCAGTGTAGACGGCGGGATGGCAATGCAAGGGTAGGAGGAAGAATAGATGAATCGAGTAGTAGTTACAGGATACGGCGTCACTTCTCCAATCGGAAATGACCCCGAAACATTTTTAGCAAGTTTACAAAACGGGACCAACGGCATCGGCCCGATTACAAAATTTGACTCAGAAGCAACAGGGATCTCAGTTGCCGCTGAAGTCAAAGATTTTCCGTTAGAAAAGTACTTCGTTAAAAAAGATACGAAGCGGATGGATCTTTTTTCCATTTATGGAATTTATGCGGCGTTAGAAGCGATGGAAATGGCGAAGTTAGATACAGAAACCATTGATGTGGATCGTTTTGGCGTGATGGTTGGTTCAGGGATCGGCGGCTTGCCAACGATTCAAGACCAAGTAATTCGGATGCATGACAAAGGAGCAAATCGGGTATCACCAATGTTCGTACCGATGTCGATCGTAAATATGGTTGCCGGCAACATTGCATTACGGGTAGGTGCGAAAGGCATTTGTACGACGACTGTTTCCGCCTGTGCTTCTGGTACCCATTCAATCGGTGAAGCTTTTCGGAACATCAAGCATGGCTATGCAGATGTTATGATCGCTGGTGGTTCAGAAGCGACGATCTGTGAAATCGGTATTGCTGGTTTTGCGTCTCTGACGGCGTTAACCACTGAATCAGACCCTGACAAAGCTTCCGTTCCGTTTGATAAAAATCGTAGTGGGTTTGTCATGGGTGAAGGCGCTGGCGTCTTCATTTTAGAATCATTGGCGCATGCGCAAAAACGTGGGGCAACGATTTTAGGTGAAGTCGTAGGGTACGGTGCGAACTGTGATGCCTACCATATGACTGCGCCAAATCCTGATGGATCAGGTGCCGGAAAAGCAATGAAATTGGCGATGCAAGAAGCAGCGATCACCCCGGCTGAAGTTGGCTACATCAATGCCCACGGTACAAGCACGCCCGCCAATGACAGTGCAGAAGCGACATCGATCCAATACGGTTTGGGCGAAGACTATAAAAAACCATATGTCAGCAGTACAAAGTCAATGACTGGTCATTTGCTTGGGGCGGCTGGTGGAATCGAAGCCATTGCTTCACTATTAGCATTACAACATCAATTTATTCCACCAACCATCAACGTGACAGAACAAGATCCTGAGATCGACTTGAACGTTGTTATCAATCAAAGCCAACCAGCAGAATTGACCTATGCCATGAGTAATTCACTTGGGTTTGGCGGTCATAATGCAGTGATCTTGCTGAAACGTTGGGAGGAAGCGTAATTGGAAACACATGAGGTAAAAGAGCTGCTCAGCCAATTCGATCAATCGACGTTAACTGAGCTTCAATTAAAAAAAGAGACATTTGAACTTTATTTTAATAAAAATACGACAAGTGGGCTACAAAGTGCATCCTCTGCACCTGCATCTGCTCCTGCAGCGAATGCTGCGCCAACTCCTGTTGCACCAACGCCTGCTGTCTCAGCAACACCGGACACAGTAGAAACGACAAAACCTGTCTTAGAGGGCAAAGAAGTTGTCTCTCCATTAGTGGGTGTCGTTTATTTGAAACCAAGTCCTGATAAAGACAACTTCAAACAAATCGGCGATCACGTGAAAAAAGGTGATATTCTCTGTATCGTTGAAGCGATGAAAGTCATGAATGAAATCGTCAGTGACGTCGATGGCGAATTAGTTGAAGTCTTGGTTGAAAGCGAACAAATCGTTGAATACAATCAACCATTATTCCGTGTGAAAGAAGGGTAAAGCAATGAGCGCATTAACGATTCAAGAAATCAAAGAAATCATCCCTCATCGTTATCCGATGCTTTTAGTGGATCGGGTAGAGGAGTTAGAAGAAGGCAAACGGGTCGTTGCGAAGAAAAACGTTACTATCAATGAGCCGTTTTTCCAAGGTCATTTTCCCCATGAACCAGTGATGCCCGGAGTATTGATCGTGGAAGCAATGGCACAAGCAGGTGCTGTGGCATTGCTATCATTGGAAGATTTTCGTGGGAAAACTGCCTATTTTGGCGGTTTAGACAAAGCGAAATTCAGAAAAAAAGTAACACCAGGCGATACCTTGATCTTAGAAGTAGAAATAATCAAAGTGAAATCTGCAGCTGGCATCGGCAAAGGAATTGCCTATGTTGATGGGAAAAAAGTGGCGGAAGCAGAATTGACTTTCATGATTGGATAGGTGAGACATGTTTTCTAAAGTATTGATCGCAAACCGTGGCGAAATCGCCGTACGTATCATTCGCGCTTGTCGCGAATTAGGTATTCAAACGGTCGCCGTTTATTCAGAAGCAGATAAAGAAGCGTTGCATACAGAGCTTGCCGATGAAGCGATTTGTATCGGACCTGCCAAAGCAGCCGACTCTTATTTGAATGTACAGCAGATCCTAAGCGCTGCGATCGTCACAAAGGCTGAGGCGATCCATCCTGGATTTGGCTTCCTTTCAGAGAATAGCCGTTTTGCTGCGATGTGCGAGGAATGCAATATCGTCTTTATTGGGCCAAAGAGTGAGACTATCGATGCAATGGGAAACAAAATCAATGCAAGACGCTTGATGATCGAAGCAGAAGTACCGGTCATTCCCGGAAGCAAAGGCGCGATTTCTGATGTGGAAGAAGCTTTAACAATCGCTGAAGAGATTGGTTACCCAGTCATGCTCAAAGCTGCGGCCGGCGGTGGCGGTAAAGGGATACGGAAAGTCGCAGATAAAGAAGCATTGCCTCATCATTTTGCTTCGGCGCAGCAAGAAGCGAAAGCGGCATTTGGCAACGATGAAATGTACATTGAAAAAATCATTTATCCTGCTCGACACATAGAAGTGCAAGTGTTAGGTGATTCTTTTGGTAATATTATCCACCTTGGTGAACGCGATTGCTCGCTACAACGCAACAACCAAAAAGTGTTGGAAGAATCCCCTTCTGTGGTGATTTCTGAAAGCAAGCGAGCAGAACTAGGAGAAGCAGCGGTGCGTGCCGCACAAGCGGTAGGGTATCGTAATGCTGGCACGATCGAGTTTTTAATGGCGGACACTGGGGAGTTTTATTTCATGGAAATGAACACTCGAATTCAAGTGGAACACCCGATCACCGAAATGGTGACAAACATTGATCTAGTCAAAAAACAACTTGAAGTCGCTAGTGGCGAACCGCTAGGCTTGACGCAAGCAGACATCAAGATGACGGGCGCGGCGATCGAATGTCGGATCAATGCAGAAAATCCAGCCTTCAATTTTGCACCGTCACCAGGCAAGATCAACAATTTGTTTTTACCAAGCGGCGGCCTAGGCGTTCGTGTAGACAGTGCCATGTATTCTGGCTACACGATTCCACCTTATTATGATTCTATGATCGCTAAAGTGATCGTTCACGGCGAGAACCGTTTCGAAGCGTTGATGAAGATGCAGCGGGCGTTAGCCGAATTAGTGACCGATGGTGTCATTACGAATGCAGAATTCCAAATGGACTTGATCAGTCACCCGAAAGTGATTGCGGGTGACTATACAACCGCCTTTTTACAAGAGGAATTTCTGCCAAATTGGACACCTGAACAATAGGAGGGAAGATGAGTGGCTTTATTTAAGAAGAAAAACTACATTCGCATCAATCCTAATCGAGGTCAGCTGCCAACGAACGAACCAGTCGTACCAGATAATCTTTGGGCGAAATGTCCTAGTTGCAAACGAACGCTTTATACGAAGGAGATGGGGGCAGAGAAAGTCTGTCCTCACTGCGGGTATAATTTCCGAATCAGTGCCTGGGAACGGATCGCTATCACGATTGATGAGAAAAGTTTTGAAGAATGGGACACAGATGTAACCACAAAAGATCCTCTTGATTTTCCTGGATATTTGGATAAAGTCGCACAAATGCAAGAAAAAACTGGGTTGCATGAGGCTGTCCTCACAGGAGAAGCAAAAGTTCAAGGATTGCCGTTAGCGATCGGGATCATGGATGCGAATTTCATCATGGGCAGTATGGGAACAGTCGTGGGGGAGAAGATCACCCGTTTGTTTGAACGTGCGATCGAAAAACAGCTACCAGTTGTTCTTTTTACCGCTTCAGGTGGTGCGCGGATGCAAGAAGGAATTTTGTCACTGATGCAAATGGCAAAAATCTCTGCGGCGGTAAAACGCCACAGTAAAGCTGGCTTGTTTTATCTAACGGTTTTAACGGACCCAACAACCGGTGGCGTCACCGCTAGTTTTGCGATGGAAGGGGATATCATCCTGGCAGAACCGCAAGCCTTGATCGGTTTTGCTGGACGACGTGTGATTGAACAAACCATTCGTCAGGAACTACCTGAAGACTTTCAAAAGGCAGAGTTTCTGTTAGATCATGGCTTTGTCGATCAAATCGTTCCACGGACGAACTTGCGGGAGAAAATCCACCATTTGATTTCTTTGCATACGCGGAAAGGATGGGATCGCAATGACTAGAGCAGCCCACGAGATCGTTGAACTCGCTCGCAGCAAAGACCGTTTGACGGCACTGGATTACTTTGACGGCATTTTTTCTGAGTTTGAAGAGTTTCATGGAGACCGTCTGTTTGGCGAAGATGAAGCCGTTGTTGGCGGCATTGCTTGTTTAGATGGCAAGCCAGTGACCGTGATCGGTATTCAAAAAGGCCGTAATCTGCCTGAAAATTTACGCAGAAACTTTGGCTCGCCACATCCTGAAGGTTATCGCAAAGCGTTACGCTTAATGAAGCAAGCAGAAAAATTTCAGCGACCTGTGGTCACATTGATCAATACAGCAGGGGCGTTTTGCGGTATTGGCGCGGAAGAGCGCGGAGAAGGCGAAGCGATTGCCCGTAACTTGATGGAAATGTCCGATTTAACGGTGCCGATCTTGGCAATCATCATTGGTGAAGGCGGCAGCGGCGGTGCCTTAGCACTGGCATTAGGCGATGAGGTTTGGATGATGGAACATTCGATCTATGCCATTTTATCTCCCGAAGGCTTTGCTTCGATCCTATGGAAAGATGGCAGCCGTGCCAAAGAAGCTGCTGGCTTGATGAAGATCACAGCTCAAGAACTATATGAACTCGGTGTTATTGAAAAAGTGATTGCTGAAACCCATGAAGAGGCCTTTTTACCGAAAGAGCAATTGATGGAACAGATGAAAGCGGCAATTTCAAAGAAACTTGCCGAACTTTCTACCTTGCAAACAGATGAATTGCTTGAGGCAAGGTATCAACGTTTTCGCCGATTTTAAAAACTAGGATATCCACTCTGATTAAAGGATGGGTATCCTAGTATTTTTTTATTAAAAGTGTTATTGAATAAATCGTACAAATGGCGAAGTTTTTAGTTTAAAATTTAATTATTCTGTGCTATTATGTATATATTCTGAATATAAGAAGATTATATTGCATAAATATTTGTTTTGAAGAGGAGCGTTTTTAATGAAAAAATTATTTGGAGCACTTGTTGTATTGACGGGGATTTTGGTTTTAGGAGCTTGTGGGAATGGCGGCTCATCGAGTACTGGAAGTTCTAGTGCCAGCGGTTCGGCGGATAATCAATTGGAAGCCATCAAAGCAGCTGGTGTGTTAAATGTGGCAACTTCTGCTGACTTTGCCCCGTTTGAATTTCATGCCTTGATCGATGGCAAAGATACGATCGTGGGCGCAGATATCGATATGGTCAATGAGATCGCTGATCGTCTTGGTGTCGAAGTGAATATTTTGGACCTTGATTTCAATGCTGTTTTGACTGCTTTGCAACAAGGGAAAGCCGATATCGCTGTTTCAGGCATCTCAGCAACTGACGAACGTAAACAGACTTTTGATTTCACCGATAACTATTTTACACCAGAACAAAAATTAGTTGTTAATAAAAACAATGAATCGGCATTTGATTCAATCGAAAGCTTGTCTGGCAAAAAAGTAGGCGCTCAAAAAGGCTCGATCCAAGAAATGATCGTTCAAGATCAATTAGCTGATTCGCAATTGGTTTCCATCGCCAAAGTTCCGAATCTAGTCAATGAATTGAAACAAGGCTCGATCGACGGTTTGGTCCTTGAAAGTGCGGTTGCTGAATCGTATGTTGCACAAAATGATGACCTCGTGATCACTGATGTAGCATTAGAAGCATCTGAAGGCGATTCTTATGCAATTGCTTTACCTAAAGGGAGTACCGAATTACAAGAAGAACTAAACAGTATTTTGAAAGAATTGATTGAAGATGGTACAATCGATGAGTATGTACAAAAGAACACAGATCTAGCCAACGAAAATGCGGCGCAATAGATAGAACGGAGTAGACACAATTATGGATTTATCCTTTTTAGCGATATATTACCCTTATTTTCTTTCTGGTGTGGTGATCACCATCGTGATCTCTATCATCACCGTGATCTTTGGAACGATTCTAGGGGTGATTTTTGCCCTAATGAAATTATCAAAAGTGACGCCTTTGCGCTGGTTTGCTAATGCGTATATTGAAGTCATCCGCGGCACACCGATGCTGGTGCAGATATTGATCGCTTTTGGTCTTTTGCAAGGAATGTTTGCCTTGCCGACGGTCTCGATCGGCGTGTTGAGTCTTGATTTTGGGCGGCTATTTCCTGGGATCATTGCGCTCTCGCTTAATTCTGGGGCATATGTTGCTGAGATCGTCCGAGGGGGAATCAATGCCGTTGATTACGGTCAAACAGAAGCGGCTGGTTCTTTAGGGTTGCGGCCTTTTCAAACGATGCGTTATGTCGTATTGCCACAAGCACTACGCAACATTTTGCCGCCACTAGGCAATGAATTTATCGTTTTGATCAAGGATTCCTCTTTGCTTTCAACGATCGGCATCTACGAGCTGATGAACAGTGCGCAGATCGTTGTCACCAGTTCTTTCCAACCATTAACGCCTTTCTATGTGGCGGCGGTCATTTACTTCATCTTGACGTTTACGACTTCGCGACTATTGAGTTTATGGGAAAAGAAACTAGGCAAAGGCTATCGTCGTTAAAAGGAGAAGACAAGCTATGATGTTAGATATTCAAGATTTACACAAAACCTTTGGCAGCAATCAAGTGCTAAAAGGGATCACAACGACGATCGATCAAGGAGAAGTCGTAGTGGTGATTGGGCCATCTGGGTCAGGAAAAAGCACGTTTTTACGCTGTTTGAACCTATTAGAAGTACCGACAAGCGGAAAAATCTTTTTTGAAGGAACCGATATTACCGATCCAAAGAATGATTTGTATAAGATGCGTGAAAAAATGGGTATGGTATTTCAAAATTTTAATCTTTTTCCGAATATGACGGTTTTAGAAAACATTACTTTGTCCCCGACGAAAGTCAAGAAGGTAGCAAAATCGGCGGCTGATCAGTTGGCAAAACAACTACTAAATGATGTTGGCTTACCAGACAAAGCAAAAGCCTATCCTCAAAGTCTTTCTGGTGGACAAATGCAACGAATCGCTATCGCACGTGCCTTGGCGATGGAACCAGACGTGATGCTCTTTGATGAACCGACTTCAGCGTTAGACCCTGAAATGGTTGGCGAAGTATTGTCCGTCATGCAACGTTTGGCTCAGCAAGGAATGACGATGGTCATCGTCACTCATGAAATGGGCTTTGCGAAAGAAGTCGCGGATCGGATTTTATTTATGGATCAGGGAATCATTATGGAGGAAGGAACGCCAGAACAGATCTTTGATCATCCGAAAAATCCACGAACCATTGATTTTTTGAGTAAAGTATTGTAAACTGCGAGAAGTTCGCAGTTGTTAGTGATAAATTTGGACCTTTCCTAAGCATCCTTTCAGTAAAAGGATGCTTTTTTGACGGAAAAAAGACTACTTTAAAGAAGTGATAGAACAAACGGTTGTCTTGGCAGGTTCCTTTTTCAGTTCTTTTACAAGAAACCTGCAGAAACTGGCGCACTTGCTAGTATTCAAAAAGATTCTATTGTATAATTACAGGTTGAAGAGGTCTGATCTTGATAGAAACCATCTGCGTGATTGTAGGCAGATCGGACTGTTTCTTTTAAGGATCGACAATTTGGATCGATGACTAGTCGCCGATTTTTAATACGTGAAGAAATCATGCAGCAAAGGAGATTTTATGTTTTCAAATTATAAACCGACTTGGATGGTCGATGCGATTTATAAAATCACCCCTAGCCAACTAAAGGCACAGGGGATCAAAGGGATTTTGACCGATCTTGATAATACCTTGATTGCTTGGAACAATCCTGACGGAACCGAAGAACTAAAAAACTGGCTACTGGAAATGAAAAATGCTGGGATACCGGTAGTTGTCGTTTCCAACAACAATAGTGAACGAGTGGCACGGGCAGTTGCGCCCTTTGGTTTAAAGTACGTACACCGCGCATTAAAACCCTTTTCAAGAGGGATCAAACAAGGCTATCAACAATTAGGCTTGAAAAAAGAAGAGGTCGTGATGATCGGCGATCAAATCATGACGGATGTACGAGGTGCCAATCGTGCCGGTGTTCGCAGTATTTTAGTGAAACCAGTGATCCCAACGGATTCTTGGAAAACCCAATTTAATCGAGCCGCAGAAAGAAAAATCATGAACTATTTATTGAAGCACAACCCAGAGTTAAAATGGCGTGGAGGAATTTAATATGACAGAAGGAATCGAAGAAATTCACTGTATCGGCTGCGGGGCAGTGATTCAGACAACGAACCCCAATGAATTGGGCTACACCCCGCAATCCGCATTAGAAAAAGGACTTGAATCAGGAGAAGTCTATTGTCAACGCTGCTTCCGTTTGCGCCATTACAATGAGATCCAAGATGTTTCCCTTACCGACGATGATTTTCTGCGTCTACTGAATGAAATCGGGGAAAAAGAAGCCTTGATCGTTAATGTCGTTGATATTTTCGATTTTAATGGTTCATTGATCCCAGGACTGCACCGCTTTGTCGGCAATAATCCTGTTTTATTAGTGGGCAACAAGGTGGATATTTTGCCAAAATCTTTGAAAAAATCGAAGATGACCCAATGGATGAAGGAACGTGCTCATGAAGCTGGTTTAAGACCAGTGGATGTATTATTGACGAGTGCCAAGAAGCCAGGTGAAACGGAAGCTTTACTGCAAGCGATCGAAACGTATCGTGAAGGACGCGATGTCTATGTGGTGGGTGTGACGAATGTTGGAAAATCAACATTGATCAATCAAATCATCAAACAAACAGCGGGGATCAACGAATTGATCACGACTTCGCGTTTCCCAGGAACCACATTGGATAAAATCGAGATTCCATTGGATGACGGACACTTCTTGATCGACACACCAGGAATTATTCATCGTCATCAAATGGCGCATTATTTAGGTAAAAAAGATCTAAAAATCGTGGCACCAGCCAAAGAGATCAAACCAAAGGTGTATCAGTTGAATCCAGAACAAACTTTGTTCTTAGGAGGACTTGCCCGATTTGATTTCATTCAAGGAGAACGCAGTTCATTTATTGCTTATGTAGCAAATGATGTGGCGATCCATCGGACCAAATTAACGAAAGCCGATGAGTTTTATGAGAAACATGTTGGTGGGCTGCTGCAGCCGCCGCGAGCAGATGAAGTGGCGGATTTTCCTGAACTCGTCCGTTTCGAATTTTCAATCAAAGAAAAAACCGATATCGTTTTTGCGGGACTTGGCTGGATCACGATCACCAAACCGTGTGTCATCGCTGGGTGGGCGCCAAAGGGTGTCGATGTGCTTAAACGTAAAGCATTAGTATAAGGAAGAAGGAAGAATATGGACTTACGAGGAAAACAAAAAAGATTTTTACGAAGTGAAGCGCACCATTTAAACCCGATTTTTCAAATCGGCAAAGGCGGCTTGAATGACGCGATGATGGCGCAAATTGAAGAAGCGCTAGAAAAACGAGAATTGATCAAAGTCTCATTGCTCCAAAATACCGATGAGGTTGCTGACGAAGCAGCTGAAACGATCCGTGAGAAAGTCGGCTGTGAAGTGGTACAGATTATCGGACGAGTGATCGTTTTATTCAAACCGTCAAGCAAAGAAAAATACCAAACGATTTCAAGCAAAGTTCGTTCAATTTAGGAGGGAGAAGGCATGCAAGGACAAACATTTGGTAAGGTACAAACGGTTTTAGAGACACAAACACAAGAACTTGTACCGAAAAAGCAAGTGGGCATTCTTGGTGGGAATTTTAATCCAGTACACTACGCGCATCTGGTCATGGGTGAGCAAGTAGGGCAAGCATTAGGGCTGGATAAAGTTTATTTCATGCCTGAGTATTTACCGCCTCATGTTGATGAGAAAAAGACGATCCCAGCTGAGCACCGCTTGGCGATGTTGGAGTTGGCGATCGCCGATAATCCGCGATTTGCTGTAGAGACCATTGAGTTGGAACGAAAAGGTAAGAGTTATACGGTTGATACGATGCGGGAATTGACAGCTAAGAATCCAGATACCAATTATTATTTTATCATTGGCGGGGATATGGTGAACTATTTACCAAAATGGCATCAAATCGATGAGCTGATGGAATTGGTGACTTTTGTGGGGGTTCGCCGTCCAGAAGTGCCCATCGATAGCCCATACCCGATTATTTGGATCGATATCCCGCTAATGGATGTCAGCTCAACAACAATTCGTAAAAAAGTGCAACAAGGTTGTTCGGTTCGCTACTTATTGCCAGATAATGTGTTACACTATATTCAAGAAAAGGGGTTGTACTTGGATGAAGAGTGAACACTACACACAAGCAGAACGGGAACTTTTGATGCAAAAGGTCCAAATGCAGATGAGTCAAAAGCGCTTTGAGCATGTGTTAGGTGTCGAAAAAACGGCCGTTGCCCTTGCGGAAAAATATGGTGCTTCACCGGTCAAAGCCAGCATCGCCGCCTTGACGCATGATTATGCGAAAGAACGCAGCGATGAAGAA
This sequence comes from Candidatus Enterococcus avicola, assembly GCF_047470845.1. Classification (NCBI taxonomy): domain Bacteria; kingdom Bacillati; phylum Bacillota; class Bacilli; order Lactobacillales; family Enterococcaceae; genus Enterococcus; species Candidatus Enterococcus avicola. The sequence goes on from NZ_JBLGTY010000003.1 coordinate 228,217, forward strand.
TTTCAATTAGTCATTCGTAGAGACGGATTCGACTTGGATCTCTTGAACTGGAACAATGCCATCTGGCATGGACTTGTCGGTGCTGATTTCGTTCAACGAGAATTAGAAATCGATGACGAAGAAATCTTACAAGCGATCCGTTTGCACACCACCGGAGCTGCTAAGATGAGCCTGTTAGATAAAATCATCTATGTGGCAGATTATATCGAACCCGGACGTACGTTTCCTGGAGTCGTTGAAGCCAGAGAGATCGCAATGATTGACTTAGATGCCGCTGTTGCTTACGAAACGAAACATACCTTGCTTCATTTGATCGAAACAGAAGCTGTTATCTACCCAAAAACGATCGAAACCTACAATTTTTGGGTAGCCAAATATAGGAGGGAATTACCATAGATAGTCAGAAAATATTAGAAATTGCTGTAAAAGCCGCCGATTCCAAACATGCCGAAGATATTATGGCATTAGATGTGCGGGAAATCTCTTTGCTAGCAGATTACTTTGTGATCTGTTCAGGAAATAGCGAACGTCAAATCAATGCGATCATTGATGAAGTCATCGATAAAGAAGAAGAAAATCAAGTATCTGTTCGCCGTGTCGAAGGAAAAGATGGTGGAAAATGGGTCTTGATCGACTTAGGTGACGTGATCGTTCACGTATTTAGTGCCTCAGAACGTGCTTTTTACAACCTAGAAAAATTATGGTCTGATGCGCCGCTTGTGGATCTTAATGAATGGGTCGTGGCGTAATGGCTTACGAAACCTTCGCATTTGTCTATGACGAAGTAATGGATTCCAGTCTCTATAAAAAGTGGCTGGATTTTTCTTGTCGTCATTTAGGAAAAAGAAAACAGCTGTTAGAATTGGCTTGTGGAACTGGTGCGTTAGCCGTTGAGTTTGCCAAGGCTGGTTTTGACGTGACTGGGTTAGATCTTTCAGAAGAGATGCTGATGATCGCTAGTCAACGGGCTGAAAAAGAAGAGGCGGCTGTGCAATTTGTTGCGGGTGACATGCTGGATCTCGTAGATGTTGGCACCTATCAAGCAATTACCTGCTATTCTGACTCCCTTTGCTACATGGAAGACGAGCAGAGTGTGCAGCAAGTGTTTGATGGTGTTTACAGTTGTTTAGAAGAAGATGGCGTCTTTTTATTTGATGTGCATTCCTTATATCAAATTGATGAAGTCTTTCCTGATTATAGCTATCATTACCAAACCGATGAATTTGCCTTTCTTTGGGAAAGCTATCAAGGCGAAAAAGACCATAGCATTGAACACTTCTTGACCTTTTTTGTTGCACAAGAGAATGGGTTGTTTGAACGCTTAGATGAGCTTCATCAAGAAAGAACCTATCCTCTTGAAAGCTATTTAAGAATGTTAGAAAATGCTGGTTTTGCTAATGTTGAATGCTATGCTGATTTTATCGATACGAAGCCAAATGAAAAAAGCCGTCGCTGGTTTTTTGTCTGCCATAAGTAACCGTTATGTAAAACAGGAGGGATGTCGATGAAGGCTTGCGGACTAGTCGTAGAATACAATCCTTTTCACCATGGACACCAATACCATGTGGAAAAAGCACGGCAAGTAACGAACGCTGATGTCGTCGTTGCGGTGATGAGTGGGAATTTTTTACAGCGTGGCGAACCAGCAATCATCGATAAATGGCAGCGAGCTCAAGCAGCACTACAATATGGGGTAGACTTGATCGTCGAATTGCCCCCCGCTTGGGCCGTCCACTCTGCTGATTTTTTTGCATCGGGTGCGATTAGGATTCTGCAGGATCTGCAATGTGAGTTGTTATGCTTTGGCACAGATACGAAACAACCCTTCGACTATGCCAAGTTTGCTCACTTTGAAAAAGAAAATCAACTGATGATCGATGCCGCATTTCAACGCTTAGCGAGGCAGAATACTACCTATAGTCAAAAAATGAGTGCGGTCCTCAGTGAGGTATATCCTGAGTACCATGCAGAAAAAGACCAGCCCAATCATCTGTTGGGTATGGCGTATGCACGGGAAGTGCTGCATTATGAAAAACCAATGCGCCTGGTCCCCATCCAACGCGTTGCGGCCTCTTATCATTCAGAACAATTCGACCATCCCACGATCGCCAGTGCAACAGCCATTCGCCAAGCAATCAAACAAGGTGCAGCTGTTGTGGATTTTGTTCCTGAAGCAACACAAACCTTTCTTTCACAAGCAACAGTCGACTGGGAAGCCTTTTGGCCGTATCTTCAATACCAGATCATCTCGGCCCCAATCGGAAAATTAGCTGCTATTTACCAGATGGAAGAAGGATTAGAATATCGACTAAAACAATATGTGACGGCGGCGGATTCTTTTGCAGATTTTATCAAGTTGTTAAAGACGAAACGTTATACCCAAACGCGGCTGCAGCGTCTTGCTTGTTATGTATTGTTCCAAGTGACAAAAGCTGAAATGAAAAAAGCCCAAGAGAATCCCTTTATTCGGGTCTTAGGGTATACGAAGCAAGGGCAGCACTATTTAAAAGAGGTCAAAAAAGAGCTGACCCTGCCACTGATCGCTAAATTCGGTAAGCAAGAAGCACAGCGCTATGGCTTGTCATTGCGGATCGACCAGATCTATCAGCAAGGGAATCCTCAAATCACAGAACAAAATTTTCGAAGAATTCCGCTTTTTATTGATAAATAAGTGAAAATTACTTCACAGAACGCCATTTGACAAGTATAATGAATAAGGATTTTTAAAAACAAGAAAGTGAAGTGAAATCATGGGTCGTAAATGGGCAAATATCGTAGCGAAAAAAACTGCTAAAGATGCAAACAATAGCCGAGTTTATGCAAAATTTGGAATCGAAATCTACGCAGCAGCAAAATCGGGTGATCCTGATCCTCACGCGAACCAAAAATTACGCTTTGTTATCGAACGTGCGAAAACCTACAATGTGCCAAAACACATTATTGACCGTGCGATTGAAAAAGCCAAAGGTTCTGGCGATGAACAATACTCAGAACTTCGATACGAAGGATTTGGTCCAAATGGATCAATGGTGATCGTCGACACGTTGACAAATAACGTCAACCGCACCGCAGCCGATGTTCGGGCCGCTTTTGGTAAAAACGGCGGGAATATGGGTGTTTCAGGGGCCGTTGCTTATATGTTTGATAACACGGCACTCTTTGGCTTTGCCGGTGACGATGCGGATGAAATCTTAGAATATTTGATGGACAAAGAGATCGATGTTCGTGATGTTGTTGAAGAAGATGGACAAATCATCGTTCACGGTGAACCAAGTGACTTCCATGCCATTCAAGAAGCCTTGAAAGAAAAAGGAATCACTGAATTCTCAATTGCAGAAATGCAAATGATTCCTCAAAATGAAGTAACCTTGACGGGTGACGATCTAGAAAAATTCGAAAAAATGATCGATGTGTTAGAAGATCTTGAAGACGTACAAAACGTCTATCACAATGTGGCAGACGCGGAAGAATAAGTGTCACTTGGCAGCCTAGAGACAATCTGGCTGCCATTTTTTTAGTATGTTTTTTTATGTAGAAGCTTTGTCGCTTATGCAAGAGAAATAATGAAGCGGTAGCGTTGCTCATTTACTGAAAATTCTTCTGTGTTGATCATCTTTTCAGTTGGTTTCTATACATTTTATGTGTTATGATTTACTACATAAGCAAACAAATCGTTAGGGGGGCAGACATGGAAGAAAAAATCGTTTTAGAGCCATTTAATCGAATCTTAAGTGGTTTTGAAAAGCTAGCAGAAGTGTCTGTATCGATTTCTGACTGCTCGGCTCTTTGTCGGAAATATCAAAAGTACGGGGTAGAAGGGTATCGTCTAGGTGATTATCGTGGTTCTTCTTATTTGAATCGTTATTTAAATGTCGTCGTTGATCGCGCACCCTTATTAATTTATAAAGAGCGATTCTTGATTCCATTAGTCTTTCGCATGTCGGAATACTCTGAACGGCTCTTTATCGATGAGTATCGAATGGAAGGGTTCTTCTTGCTTTTGGATTGGCTTTTAGAGCACCGACCAGAAAAAGCAATTATTGATTATAAACGAACGCGTGCTTTGCCTCATAGAAAAGAATTTGTCATCGATAGTTCCTATGTACTTTTTCGATTGACAGAAATTCTAGATGGCGCTGGCTTCCCTCTTAGTCGCTTTACGACGATTGAGGAATTTAGTGAGTGGAATCGTACCCATCGCTTGATCGATAACGGCAGTATTGGACGACATACAAAATTATTCGTTCCAGAAGATCCCGAACACGTTTCTGAGCTGCAAATGATTTTAACCATCGTAGGGATGCGCTATCCAGAAACCCGTTTATTTATTGGCGAGTTAAAAGGCTAAAAAAACATCACGATCGGCTTGTTTCCTTTGGGAACTCGCCGAAAGTGATGTTTTTTGTTATCCGATCGTTGATGCTTCTTGGAACTGATAAGTGGTAGGATCAGCTTTTGCTAGCAGCGGCAATTCCTCTTGGGTGAGGACGGTCAACTGATGCATCGCCCGTGTCGCCATTGTATAAAAAATCAATTGGTCTTGTTCAGTCACGAAAGTGGCACCTGGTGTCCAGACAAATACTTGGTCAAACTCTAGCCCTTTTGCTAAAAAGGCCGGGAAGATCATCACATTGCGTTTCATGAAGTCTTCTTCAGAGGTGATCAGCTGCACTTGTTCCTGCATTGTTTCTGCCAGCTGGGCATATAACTGCTGGCAATCCTTTGCGGTTTTACAAATGATCGCGGTGCGCCAACGCTGATTCTCAGCGGCGTCACAAATACTGGTTTCTAGGAAAGCCAGATTTTCAGTTGCAGTTCCTTTAACAATTGTTGGTACCGCCCCTTTACGAGCCGTCAATTCCACTTGATCACTGCCAACTAAAAATTGATTGGCGAAATCTGTGATTTCCTTAGTCGAACGATAGCTGGTTTTCAATTGATAACGTTTCACACTTTCGTGGGGGAATAATTCTGCTAATGCCCCGACGATCGTTTCATTGCCATACACTTTTTGATTCAAATCTCCGCACAGGGTGATGCTAGCCTTTGGATAAAGCTGACGCAGTAGAGCCACTTGTGCTGGTGGAAAATCTTGCATTTCATCGATAAAGATAAACCGAGCTTTTTCTTCGACGTGAACAGGATAAAGCTGTTTGATCAGTAAGAAAAACAAAACGGCGTCTTCTTGTTTGATCTGTCTTTGGCGCATGCCTTGTCGAATATCGGCAATACTTTGCTGCCAAGCCGCAGCCTCGATGCCAGTTTCTTTGACTGCAGCAGACTCAGCCGATTGTAAAAAGTGTAAGTATTGCTTGACTTGGTTGATAAACTGAAAGTTTTTCACTCCCCGGGTCAAGGAACGGAACTTCTTGCGGACGATCTGCTGTCTAAGTTTCTTCCGCAAACGGCGTTCGTTTTCTTCGCTGTATTCTTGATGAGGATCATTGGCAAATACTTGTTGCAATTGTTCTTCGGTCGCTTCTTTGACCCAGTCTTTTTTGGCTTCATCTTTTTCCAAGCCGCCGATTTTTTTTAATAATTTCGTTTGAAGCAGTTGGGTTCTTTGGTAAATCGGCAGTTCGTTATTGGTTTCTTGATACCAGCGGCGAATCTGTTCTTTTGTCAAATAGGTTTGCCCTTGGATTTTTAGATCACGGAACAAGGGACCGATCGGTGCAATCGAACGGACATAACGGTTGATTTTTTTCACCAAGAAAAGACTACTTTTGATTTTTTCAATGGCATCATCATCGCCGCTTAAAAAGGTTTCTTCTTGTTGGGTTTCTTTCGTCACTTCATAGCCAGTCAGAATCAATTGGATAAAGTGGTGGAAGGTTCTTGTGGGCACTTCACTTTCACCTAAAGAAGGCAGGACCATGGAAATATAGTCAGAAAACAAATAATTGGGTGAAAACAGCAAGACTTGTTTTTCGTCCAACCATTTGCGATTCCGATAAAGTAAAAAGGCGACCCGCTGCAACAAAGCAGAGGTTTTCCCACTTCCAGCAATTCCTTCGATCAGTAAGAATTTATTGGTGGTATCACGAATGATTTGATTCTGTGCTTTTTGGATCGTCGAAACGATGTTACGCATTTGAGAAGAAGAGGCTTCATCCAATATTTCCAACAAAAATTCGTCATTGATGATCTCCGAAGTATCGACCATCGACAAGATTTCACCATTTTGAATTTTAAATTGGCGTTTCAAAAGCAATTCTACCGTAAACCGATCAGTGTCTGTTTCGTAGAAGGTCTCACCAAGCTCTCCTTCATAATAAAGATTGGCGATCGGTGCGCGCCAGTCGATGACGATCGTTTCTTCATCTTTGTCTCGCAATGAAGCGATCCCCAAATAGAGGGTCTCGGTTTCTTGTTCTTCTTTGAAATCGATTCGAGCAAAATACGGATTGCCCGCCATCGTTGTTAAGGTTTTGACGCGTTTTTCTTGTGATTCTGCGGTTTGGTATTTTATCAGCAATTCTTGTTCATGCTGCTGGTACTCGATAACTGATTCATAAAAGGCTTCACTGTCGCCCCCGCGAATTTTCTTATCGGCGATTTCTTTTAATTGATCATCCATTTTAGCGGCTAACTCTTGTTTTTGCTGCGAAAGGATCGCTTGTTCTCTGTGGATCAGAGCAATGGTTTCATTGACATGTTGTTGTTCTTTTTGACGTTCGTTCACGAAGGATCCTCCTTAAAAAAATTGCGACATAAAATTATAGCATATTTTCCCTGCGAATGTCGTGGAAAAAAAGAAACTATGCTAATATTTATAAAAAGAGCTTAGGTGTTCAAAAACGAAACGAAAAAGAGGTGGAGACGGTGAGGGAAGAAGCAGAATTGCACCAATTGATCCTGACTGTGGGGCAACGTGTTGGGGCACGTGCCATCGGTTTATCTGGTTCACGGACCGATCCACAGGCGCCAAAAGATTTTTTGCAAGACTTTGATGTGGTTTACGTAATGGATGATATTCAGCCCTTGGTCGATGATTCTTCATGGTTAGAAGCCTTTGGACCGATCATGATCAGGCAAACACCGGAAGCTAGCACCATCTATCCGCCAAGCTTGGGCGGGTGTTTTACGTACTTGATGCATTTTTTAGACGGAGTAAGAATCGATCTCATGCTATGTCCTCTTGCACTGGTCGATCGTCTGGCTAACGAACCAGGCTTGCAGCCGCTGCTTGATCCAGACCAAATACTAAGTTTTGCTAAACAAGCAAATCATTCGCATTACTGGATCAAGCGCCCGACCCAAGCCGCTTTTCAGGAACACTGCAACGAATTTTGGTGGGTAAGCACGTATGTCGTGAAAGGGCTGCTTCGAAAGCAGCTGATTTATGCTGCGGATCATTTATACACTATTTGTTGGCAAGAATTGTTATGGATTGAAGATTTGTTCGTTGCCCAAGCTCAGCAATTTCAGGTGAGTACAGGGAAAAATCATAAATACCTACAGTCGTTTCTAACGGAAAAGGAGTGGCGGGAATTGACCTCATTGCTTGATTTTTCCACGATCACTGCCTGCGGTCAGTCCCTCTTGAAGATGCAAAAACGTTTTGATGGCCAAGCAAAGAACATCAGCGAGAAATTAGGGCTGGCCTATGATTGGCAAGAAGCTGAGAATGTCCAAACATATACGAAGTATTGGAGTGAAAAAAATTGGCAGATGAAACCAGAGAATCAAAAATAAAAGACTGTCAGATTCAGGCGTTTTGGCAGCGGTTTTTAAAAGAAAATCCAAGAAATCAATCTCCTTTGACCTATGAAGATGCTTGGTCCTTTGGTGATACACCACAAATGGCCGATGATCTGGCAGCACTGGTTTTAGCTGGCAAAAAGACGGCAACGACATCTGCCGCTGCGCTCTATGAAATCGAGCAAGAAGCATTGCCGCAATCAGGAACCTATAGTGTCCTTTTAGATGGGTCGGATGTACCAAAAGCTGTTCTTTACTTAGAGTCAGTGTCGATCGTGCCTTTTGATGAGGTGACAGCAGACTTTGCCTTTTTAGAAGGGGAAGGAGATCGCACTTTGGCTTATTGGCGCCGTGTTCATGAAGCTTTTTTTCGACGAGCTTATGCCTCAGCGGGGTTGTCTTTTCACGATCAAATGCTGTGTGTTTGCGAAAAGTTTTGTGTCGTTTATCAGGAAGAATAAAGTCATGGTTTTCTTTGGAAACCAAGGTAATAGTTTTTGTCTTTTTGAAAAAGGTGTATAATCAAAAGCAAACAAAGGAGGAAGTCGTATGCCATTTATCCATGTCGAACTAGTTGAAGGACGTTCGCAAGAGCAACTGACGAATATGATGAAAGAAATCACTGAGGCGGTCCATAAAAATACAGGCGCCCCTAAAGAGCATATCCACGTTATCATCAATGAAATGAAGCAAGGAACCTATGCTGTGAATGGCGATTGGAAATAATTCTCTTGCTTTTTTATCAAGAGAGTGGTTTAATTGAGCCATAATCGATCAATAAAAAAGACACCTGAATTTGAGAGTCTTCGATAAGAGAGGGAAATCTTGGCTGAAAATTTCCTAGAAGAAAACCAAAGGATGACCACTTTTTTAAGACCTCTGTTGAAACGGAGGCGGTTGAACCGTTATCTCATGAAGAGGAAAACAGACTTTTTCTGTTTTTGAAGAATAGGTGGAACCACGAGTGATCGTCCTAGTATCGTACCCGATACTAGGACTTTTTTTATTGATTGAAATCATCAAAGGAGGACATTCATATGTCATTATTTATTACATTTCCTGATGGCGCAAAAAAAGAATTTGCTGTTGGGGTAACAACCAAAGAGATTGCTGAAAGTATCTCGAAAAGTCTTGCAAAGAAAGCGTTAGCTGGAAAAGTCAATGGACAACTGATCGATCTTTCACGTCCGATCGAAGAAGATGCAACGATTGAGATCGTGACACCCGATCATGAAGACGCCTTAGGCTTACTTCGTCATTCGACAGCTCATTTAATGGCTCAAGCCATGCGCAGACTCTATCCATCGATCCATTTTGGGGTAGGACCTGCAATTGATTCTGGTTTTTACTATGACACAGACAATGGGGAAAACCCAGTAACTGCAGAAGATCTACCAGCAATCGAAGCAGAGATGATGAAGATCATCAAAGAAAATCTGCCAATCGAACGCCGCGTGTTAACAAAAGAAGAAGCGTTGACCCTTTTTGCCGAAGATCCATACAAAGTAGAGTTGATCACTGAATTACCAGATGATGAAACGATTACTGCCTATCAGCAAGGTGAATTTGTCGATCTTTGCCGCGGTCCTCACGTCCCATCAACTGGTCGTATCCAAGTGTACAAATTGTTATCAGTGGCAGGTGCTTACTGGCGTGGAAGCTCTGACAACCAGATGATGCAACGGGTATATGGAACAGCCTTTTTCGATAAAAAAGACTTGAAGGAATTTATCCGTTTACGAGAAGAAGCAAAAGAACGCGATCATCGTAAATTAGGAAAAGAATTAGAATTGTTCATGTTATCACCTGAAGTCGGCGCTGGTTTGCCTTTCTGGCTGCCAAAAGGAGCTACGATCCGTCGTACGATCGAACGGTATATCGTGGACAAAGAAATCAGCTTAGGGTACCAACATGTGTATACACCAATCATGGCAAACGTGGATCTATACAAAACCTCAGGGCACTGGGATCATTACCATGAAGACATGTTCCCGCCAATGGATATGGGTGATGGGGAAATGTTAGTATTGCGACCAATGAACTGTCCGCATCATATGATGGTTTATAAAAATGACATTCATTCGTATCGTGAGCTACCGATTCGGATCGCTGAATTAGGCATGATGCACCGCTATGAAAAATCAGGGGCATTATCTGGATTGCAACGGGTTCGGGAAATGACTTTAAACGATGGGCATACATTCGTCCGTCCGGATCAAATCAAAGAAGAATTCAAACGGACACTTGATTTAATGATCGGTGTTTATGAAGACTTTAATATCACCGATTATCGTTTCCGTCTAAGTTATCGTGATCCACAAAACAAAGACAAATATTTTGATGACGATGCAATGTGGGAAAATGCGCAAACGATGCTAAAAGCCGCTATGGATGAATTAGAATTGGATTATTTTGAAGCAGAAGGCGAAGCAGCTTTCTATGGACCAAAACTAGATGTCCAAGTGAAAACAGCTTTAGGCATGGAGGAAACCTTGTCAACGATCCAATTAGATTTCTTGTTGCCTGAACGGTTTGACCTAACGTATGTTGGTGAAGATGGTGAAAACAACCACCGTCCAGTGGTGATCCACCGCGGCATCGTTTCAACGATGGAACGCTTTGTGGCTTATCTGACGGAAGTCTATAAAGGCGCATTCCCAACTTGGTTGGCGCCGATCCAAGCATCGATCATTCCAGTTTCAGTCGAAGCTCACAGTGACTATGCTTACGAAATCAAAGAACGCTTGCAGGCACAAGGACTGCGGGTAGAAGTGGATGACCGCAACGAAAAAATGGGGTATAAGATCCGCGCATCACAAACCCAAAAAATTCCTTACCAAATCGTTGTTGGGGATCAAGAAGTCAATGACGCGACAGTCAATATCCGTCGCTACGGCAGCAAAGAGACCCAAGTCGAAGAATTGAATCTGTTTGTTGATGCAATGGCTGCAGAAGTGAAAAACTATAGTCGAAAATAGTTTTATGATGGATGAAGCGAAAAAGCACCTTCTTTAAGATGGTGCTTTTTTGTCTAAATTCACAAAAATAAATAAATAGGTTTTGTTATGATGATTAGATTGTAGTATAATTGATAAGTGGCAAAAATGAAAAAAAAGAAAAGGAGTTTGTGATGAATTATAATTACGGAGTTAGAAAGAAATCGGTTGTATCGGTCATTTTATTAACATTTATTACTTGTGGCATTTATACATTCTTTTGGATGTACCAAACAACCAAAGAGCTAGCAGAGTACAGCGGGGATAATCGTCTTTCGCCAGAAACGTCGATTTTACTCACGATCCTTACTTGCGGATTGTACCAAATTTATTGGTGGTACCGAATTGCGGATATCTTTATGAGTGCACAACAACGAGCGAATATGCCTCGTCTGAGTGACAACAAAATCCTTTTTGTCGTCTTGAGCCTTTTTGCTTTTGATTTCATCAACATGGCGATTTTACAAGGTGATATGAATCAAATGTGGGAAGCAGCTGATCAAAATGCCATGATGTCATCTGCTACATCAAACGATTCGTCTGATTCAGATGATTGGGTCGATTATTGATTTGTCCGTTTAAATGGTTAACGGGGTTTCCTTGTCCAGGTTGTGGCATGACGCGCGCCTACTTGCACTTATTTCAGGGTGATCTTGAAGGTACGCTGCATTTTCATCCCTTGTTTTGGTTAGTGCCGATCGTATTCGGAATCGTTTTGTTCAAAAAAAATCCGAAAATCAGCAAACTTTACCACAGTCACAACCTGTGGCTGACCTTGACACTTTTGGTACTAGTGGTTTATGGTGGTCGGCTCTGGCTTCATTTCCCACATGACGCGCCAATGGACTTTGATCCAGAGAGCATTTTCCCACAACTACTACGTCGGATTGGTCAAGTGATTCACTAACAGCCATTCACCCAGGCATTAAAAATCTTTAAGAAAATGCTTTGTTTTTTTCTGAAAGCGAAGGGAACATGCGACAGTAGTTGAATCTTTATGAAAATTGTGTTATATTTACAATGTAATGATACTTAGAGTGAGTGAGCGGTTTTTTCGCTCACTCTTTTTAATGGAATGAAGTTCGTTTCGTTGAGAAATAAAGGAGGCGATGTTGTGAGTACGGTAGTGGAAACTGTTACAGATATAGTGACCCCTATTCTGGATGCGCAAAAATTTGAATTAGTTGAAGTAGAATTCGTGAAGGAAGGGAAAAATTGGTTTCTTCGTGTGTTCATCGATAAAGAAGGCGGAATCGATATCGAGGAATGTGCCTTTGTCAGTGAACAACTTAGTGAACAATTAGACCAATGCGAACCTGATCCTATTCCACAGGCCTATTTCTTGGAAGTTTCTTCCCCTGGCGCCGAGCGTCCATTGAAGAAAGAAGCAGATTATCAACGGGCAGTCGGCGAGTACATTCATGTTTCTTTATATCAACCGATTGATGGAGAAAAACAGTTCGAAGGCTTTTTACAGTCATTCGACGAAAATCAGCTAGTTATTAAGACCCGAATCAAAACCAGAGAAAAAGAACGAACGATCGACCGGAAAAATATTGCCAAAGCTCGTTTAGCCATTCAATTTTAAACACGGAGGAATGAAAGAATCATGAGTAAAGAAATGTTGAATGCATTGGATGCATTAGAAGCAGAGAAAGGCATTTCAAAAGAGATTGTCATCGATGCCTTGGAAGCGGCATTGGTTTCAGCGTACAAACGTCATTACGGGCAAGCGCAAAATGTGGAAGTTGAGTTTGATCAGAAAAAAGGCAACATCCACGTCTATGCAGTCAAAGAAGTGACAGAAGAAGTCATGGACTCGCAACTAGAGGTTTCATTAAAAGAAGCGATGACAATCAATCCCGCTTATGAAATCGGCGACAAAATCCGTTTTGAAGTAACGCCTAAAGACTTTGGTCGTATTGCGGCGCAAACGGCAAAACAAGTCATTTTGCAACGGGTCCGTGAAGCAGAAAGAAACATTATTTATAACGAATTTAGTGCGTACGAAAAAGACATTCTGCAAGGAATCGTTGAACGCCAAGACAATCGTTATATCTATGTAAACTTAGGCAAAATTGAAGCCGTGCTTTCAAAACAAGACCAAATGCCAAATGAGTTTTATCAACCCCATGATCGGATCAAAGTATTCGTTTCTCGTGTTGAAAATACTTCGAAAGGCCCTCAAGTATTCGTTAGCCGTAGCCATCCAGATTTGCTACGCCGATTATTTGAACAAGAAGTGCCAGAAGTATATGATGGTACTGTAGAGATCGTAAGTATTGCTCGTGAAGCAGGGGATCGTGCCAAAGTCGCTGTTCGTTCCTTTGATGCCAACGTCGATCCAGTCGGCACTTGTGTCGGCCCTAAAGGTCAACGGGTTCAAGCGATCGTCAATGAACTAAAAGGCGAAAACATGGACATCGTGGAATGGAATGAAGATCCAGCGATCTTCATCGCCAATGCGTTGAATCCAGCAGAAGTCAGCGACGTTATTTTCGACGTTGATAATCCGAAGGCATGTACTGTTGTCGTGCCTGATTACCAATTATCATTGGCGATCGGTAAACGCGGACAAAATGCTCGTCTAGCAGCCAAATTGACTGGCTTCAAAATCGATATCAAATCAGAAACAGATATGGAAGAGTTTTATGCGAAGCTGGATGAAGGCGACTATATCGATGAGTATGATGCAACTGCTTCAGAAGCTGCTGAAGAAAGCAGCACAGAAGCAACAGAATCTGCAGAAACAGTTGATGAAGCGATCCTTTCATCAGATATGACTGCGGATGATTATGAAAATGTTGAGTTTGACGAAAAATAGTTGAGGTGAGATCGTGATGAAAAAACGAAAAATTCCTTTACGAAAATCAGTGATTTCAGGCGAAATGCTGCCTAAGAAAGAAATGCTTCGTATCACTCGTTCAAAAGAAGGCGTTGTTTCCATCGATCCAACAGGAAAAATGCCCGGTCGAGGAGCTTATATAGCGATCGAACCGGCTGAAGCCCAGAAAGCATGGGATAAGCGGATCTTGGATCGGGTGCTGGAAACGAAATTAACAGATGAATTTTACCAAGAACTATTGGACTATGTAACGCACCAAAAAGCGCGAAAAGAGTTATTTGCAAATGAATAAAACCAAAGCATTAAATATGTTAGGACTAGCCATGCGTGCTGGGAAATTAGTGACTGGTGAAGAAATGACCTTAAAAGAGATTCGCAATGAGAAAGCTGCTTTGGTCATTGTCGCCAGTGATGCTGGTAAAAATACACAAAAGAAAATTAAGGACAAAAGTTCTTATTACGAAATTCCGCTCCTAGATGCATTTTCTGCTGATGAAATCAGTGCGGCCATTGGGAAACCAAGAATGGTGATTGGCATCTTAGATCAAGGATTTGCAAGGAAGGTGCAGGAATTAATATTAGGTTAGGAAGGTGATTGCATGGGGAAAAAAAGAATTTATGAACTTGCAAAAGAATGGAACAAATCGAGCAAAGAGGTTGTTGAAAAAGCACAATCTTTAGGCTTTGATGTCAAAAATCATATGGGCGCGATCTCAGATGGAGAGGCGCAGAAATTGCAGCAGTCATTAGGCGGCAATCCAAATGGTAAAACATCTGCAAACTCAAATCCCGCAAATCAGAAACCAGCCAACCAGCCGGAAAAACAAGAACAAAAGAAATTTAAAACGCAAAGAAATAATCCTAACTTCCAAAACCGTCATAACAATCAAAGTCAACAGCGAACTACGCAAAGCAATAACCGTCCTGCTGGTCAAGGACAAGTAGAGCGCACGAACAGTCAAGGAAGTAACAGACCAAATAACCAAGGAAGTCATAATCGAGTGAATAACCAAGAGAATCGTAACAATCAAGGGCAACAAAACCGCCCAACAAACCAAGGACAACAAAACCGTCCGAATAATCAAGGGCAACAAAATCGCCCAAACAACCAAGGACAACAAAACCGTCCGAACAATCAAGGACAGCAAAACCGTCCGAATAACCAAGGGCAACAAAATCGCCCAAACAACCAAGGACAACAAAATCGTCCGAACAATCAAGGACAACAAAACCGTCCAAACAACCAAGGGCAACAAAATCGTCCGAATAACCAAGGACAGCAAAACCGTCCAAACAACCAAGGACAACAAAATCGTCCGAACAATCAAGGGCAACAAAACCGTCCAGCCGCTCAATCTGCAGGAAATACGCAAGGGGCAGACCGCAACAACAACCGTACGCAAGGCTCGAATGATTCCCGTGGAGGAAATCAAAACCGCGGCAAGTCAAATTACGGTGGACGCAATAACAATTTCAACAACAACAATCGCAATAAATTTAACAAAAAAGGGAAAAAAGGCCGTCAGCAGACGGAAAAGAAACCGCCAGTTCCAGCACGTAAATTCCGTGAACTGCCAGAAGTATTGGAATATACAGAAGGCATGAACGTAGCGGATATCGCGAAAAAAATCTACCGTGAACCAGCAGAGATCATCAAGAAGCTCTTTATGATGGGGGTTATGGTCAATCAAAACCAACCTTTAGATAAAGATACGATTGAACTGCTTGCTACCGATTACGGAATCGAACCACAAGAAAAAGTTCAAGTGGATATCGCAGACATCGATAAATTCTTCGAAGCAGAAGAACAAATTGAAGAGAATTTAGTATCACGACCACCTGTTGTTACCATCATGGGTCACGTTGACCACGGGAAAACAACATTGCTTGATACGTTACGTCATTCACGCGTAACAAGTGGTGAAGCTGGAGGAATCACGCAGCATATTGGGGCTTACCAAATCGACATCAATGGCAAACCAATCACTTTCTTAGATACTCCTGGACACGCGGCGTTCACCAGTATGCGTGCACGGGGAGCAAGTATCACTGATATTACGATTTTAGTTGTCGCAGCTGATGATGGTGTCATGCCGCAAACGGTGGAAGCGATCAACCATGCGAAAGCAGCAAAAGTGCCAATCATCGTTGCAGTTAACAAAATCGATAAACCAGGTGCTAACCCTCAACATGTGATGCAAGAATTAAGTGAACATGAGTTGATCCCAGAAGCTTGGGGTGGGGATACGATCTTCGTTGAAATCTCAGCGAAATTTGGGCAAAACATTGAAGAATTGCTTGAAATGATCCTCTTAGTAGCAGAAGTCGAAGATTTGAAAGCTGATCCTACCCAACGGGCGATCGGTACCGTTATTGAAGCGCGCCTTGATAAAGGCAAAGGTCCTGTAGCAACACTATTGGTACAACAAGGAACTCTTCATGTTGGTGATCCAATCGTTGTGGGGAACACTTTCGGTCGTGTCCGCGTGATGACGAATGATTTAGGTCGTCGTGATAAAGCAGCTGGACCTGCAACGCCAGTCGAAATCACAGGATTGAACGATGTCCCTCAAGCAGGTGACCGTTTCGTTACCTTTGAAGATGAAAAAACGGCTCGGGCAGCAGGTGAAGAACGTGCAAAACGTGCCTTGATGGAACAACGTGCATCAAGCAGTCGTGTGACATTGGATAACTTGTTTGAAAGTCTAAAAGAAGGCGAACTGAAAGAAGTGAACGTCATCATCAAAGCAGACGTACAAGGTTCAGCCGAAGCGTTAGCTGCGTCATTGAAGAAAATCGATGTTGAAGGTGTGCGAGTAAACATCGTCCATTCAGCCGTTGGTGCCATTAATGAAAGTGACGTAACGCTAGCAGCAGCAAGTAATGCCATCATCATCGGATTCAACGTCCGCCCTACACCGCAAGCCAAACAGCAAGCGGAAGCAGAAGAAGTCGATATTCGTTTGCATCGCATTATCTACAAAGCGATCGAAGAAATCGAAACAGCGATGAAAGGGATGCTTGATCCTGAATTTGAAGAAAAAATCACCGGTCAAATGATCGTTCGTGAAACCTACAAAGTTTCTAAAGTTGGTACGATCGCTGGTTGCTATGTGACGGAAGGCAGCATTCGCCGTGACAGTGGTGTACGGGTGATTCGTGACGGTATCGTCATCTATGAAGGCAAACTTGCCAGCTTGAAACGCTTCAAAGACGATGTCAAAGAAGTGAAGCTAGGATTTGAATGTGGCGCGATGATCGAGAAATTCAACGACGTAAAAGTCGATGATGTGATCGAAGGCTATGTCATGGAAGAAGTACCAACAAAATAAACGAAACGACAACTATACAAGGAGGCTTTTTGAATGGCTAACTATCGAGATCGCCGAGTGGCGCAAGAAATCTTAAAAGAAGTCAATCAAATTCTTCGTAAAAAAGTTCGTGATCCTCGCGTGCAAGATGTGACGATCACAGATGTACGAGTAACTGGAGATTTGCAGCAAGCAACGATCTTTTACAGCACCTTGACGGACTTGGCTTCAGATAAGCAAAAAGCCCAAGCAGGACTGGAAAAAGCAACTGGGTTGGTTCGTCGTGAATTAGGCCAAGCGCTAACGCTCTACAAAGTTCCAGAAATCCAATTCGAGTTGGATGAATCTGTACAATACGGGAATAAAATTGATGAAATGATTCGCGCATTGCACTCAGAAGAATAAAAAAAAGAACAGCTTCCAGTCGAAGCTGTTCTTTTTTATTTGGAAAAAGCATCAGGAATTCATCAGTAAAGTAACCAGTCCAGCAACACCTGCCCCTAAGAGCCAACCACCGATCACATCTGTTAAAAAATGGATCCCTAAGTAGACTCTGCTAAAGCCAATCATAAAGCTAAGCAAAATTGCCAGTAAGGTCATCGGGATGACAGCTGAGGGAACCAATTGTCCAAGATTCAAGGCGATCGTTCCATACATGGCAGCGGATGTGGCAGCATGAGCACTAGGAAAGCTGTGATCTTTTTCTTCAACTAAACGATGATCAATAGGACGATCTCGTCGGACGATTCGTTTGATCAAGTAAGCAGCTGCTGATACTATGAAGATACTGACTGCTGTTTTTGGTGCAAGATCCGCCCGCGATGATGGAAAGGCAAACAACAGTAAAGCGATCGCAACTGTCGGAAAGGCTTTTCCTAAATTGGTAAAAAAGTGCATCATGCGCGTCAAAGAGGGCGTACGGCTTTGGATGATCTGCAAAGCAAACGCTTCTTCCCAACGCTGCATCGTGCCGAGCTGAATCATGATCAAAAAAATGGCAAATCCAATAAATGACCCTATCGTTAAAACAACCATTTTAGGACCTCCTTATATGCTTAGTTTATCATGTAATGAGAAAGAGCGAAAAGGATTTTGTCGTGCAATGAATTTTTTTTATATGTTATAATAAGCAAGTTGAAGTGAAATGGAGGAATACGATGGACGGGATTTTACCATTATGGAAAGAGCGTGGACAAACAAGTCACGACTGCGTGTTTAAATTACGAAAAATATTAAAGACAAAAAAAATCGGACACAGCGGCACACTAGATCCTGACGTGGATGGTGTCTTGCCCATTTGTATCGGAAAAGGAACGAAGATCGTCGAATACTTGGTTGATTCTGGAAAAGTCTATACCGGGGAAATCACTTTGGGCTTCAGTACCACTACAGAAGATCGGTCGGGGGATATCGTTGAACAACAAGCACTAACTCGTCCGTTTACGAAGGAAGAGATCGATCAGGCAATGAAACAGTTGACGGGGACGATTACCCAGATCCCGCCGATGTATTCGGCGGTCAAAGTCAATGGAAAACGACTTTACGAATATGCTCGTAACAATGAAACTGTCGAGCGGCCACAGCGCAAAGCAGAAATTTATTCCTTTGAACGAATTTCAGAGCCGATTATTCATGAGGACAATACGCAAAGCTGGCGTTTTGAAGTTGCTTGTGGAAAAGGGACCTATGTTCGCACATTAGCGGTCGACACAGGGAAATTGCTGGGTGTACCCGCGCATATGTCTGATTTGACTCGCCTAAAAAGCGGTGGTTTTTCAAAAGAACAATCCTACACGATTGCAGAGGTGCAAAAGGCAGTCGATGAACAACGTGTTTCGGAACTACTACTACCTTTAGAATACGGGGTATCAGAATTTCTTCAAGTGACGATCGATGCAGACCTCTGGCAGAAAGTAAAAAATGGCATGCGTTTGCCCTTCAGCGCGTTTGGATTAACAAAGCGCCCAGAGGAATTAGTGGCGATTTTTTATCGAGAACAATTGATCAGTATCTATAAAGCTCATGACAAATACCAGGATATGATGAAACCGGTAAAAGTCATCCGTACAGAAATAGGAGAATGAATATGGAAATCATTGAAATAAGACACCCTTATGATCACGCAGCGATTCCTGAGGAGGAGATCGTCTTAGTTTTAGGCTTTTTCGATGGCGTGCATTTAGGTCATCAAAAAGTCATTGAAACAGGACGAAAGATTGCAGAGGAGAAAGGGTTAAAATTGGCGTTGATGACCTTTAATCAGCATCCCTCGATCGTTTTTCAAAAGGTTGATCCTGAAAAAATGCAATACCTGACCAGTTTGCCGCAAAAAGAAGCGCACATGGAACAACTTGGGGTAGATATTCTTTATATCGTTGAATTTACTTCTGCCTTTGCAAATTTGGCACCGCAAGTATTTGTAGATGAATACATGATCGGACTGCATGCAAAAGTTGTTGTTGCAGGTTTTGACTATACCTATGGCAAGAAAGAGATAGCCAACATGGCGCTTTTGCCAACCTATGCAGAAGGACGTTTTGAAGTCGTGACTGTCGCGCAAGAATCGTTTCATGAGGAAAAGGTCAGCTCCACACGCATTCGCTCTGCACTACAAAATGGTGATATGGCGCAAGTCAATCGCTTGTTAGGGTATATTTATGAATTTGAAGGAACCGTCGTTCACGGTGATGCTAGAGGACGAGAACTTGGGTTTCCAACCGCAAATATCAAAGTGAAGAGCACCGTTCGGTTGCCAAAAGAAGGCGTCTATGTGACGGAAATCAAAGTTGGTGACAAGTGGTATCCATCGATGGGATCGATTGGTCACAATGATACGTTTGGTCAAGGTCGCCAGTTAACAGTAGAGATTTATATTCTCGATTTTCACCAAGATATCTATGGTGAAACCGTGGCGATCCGTTGGCATCATTTCTTACGTGATCAAGTCGCTTTCAATGGCGCACAAGCGTTGATCGAGCAATTAAAGCAAGATGAACGAGACACTGAAGCTTATTTTGATGGGCTTTCTGAAGAAAACTAGTCATTCGTAGTGAAAAGAAGCGTTTCTGGCTTCTTTTCACTTTTTCTTTTTCTCTCTTTTTATAACGTAGTTTATTTGAATTCTAATGCTTTCCCCATGAGGAAAAAACGTTTTTTCGATATACTAAAAAATAGGCTAAAATGATAATTTATGCAGTACGCTGCAAAGGGAAAGGGAGAGAAAAAGTGACAATTGGAAAAAAAGCGAAAAAGGGGAAAGAAAAGAAAGATTTAACCAAAATGAAAACGCCGCATACGTATGTCATCATTTTTGGGGTCGTGCTGTTGGCATGGTTGCTGACTTTCTTAGTTCCTGCTGGGAAATTTAGTACACAAGAAATCGAGTATACCGATGCAAATGGGGACATAAGTACCAGAACGGTCTTGATGCAAGATTCGTTTCGTTATGCCTACCCGTTAGATAACGAATACGTCTATCAACAGTTGAATCAATTGGAAGACGATCCACAAGAGCTGGAAGAATTAGATGTCGATCCTGAGGCTTTAGCAGCTGTTCTAGCTGAAGGGCCTAAAGAGTTGTCCCAGAGTC
The DNA here is from genome assembly GCF_047470845.1 of Candidatus Enterococcus avicola. Classification (NCBI taxonomy): domain Bacteria; kingdom Bacillati; phylum Bacillota; class Bacilli; order Lactobacillales; family Enterococcaceae; genus Enterococcus; species Candidatus Enterococcus avicola. The sequence continues at coordinate 248,662 of NZ_JBLGTY010000003.1, forward strand.
AATTAGATGAGGTCGGGCTAACGGATGACACCCTCTACAGCCTTTATGGCGAAAAGATTTATGATACTTCTGAAAAACTGCATAAAACAGCCAAGGTTTGGGGAACCGATGACTTTGGCGGTTTCGGCTTTTTAAATTTTGTTTTTGAAGGGTTGGTTTCTGGCGACAAATACGGCTCAGCAGTAGGGATTGCAGCACTGATTTTAGTGGTCGGTGGTGCATTTGGTATTATCATGCAAACGGGAGCGATCGATGCGGGGATCTTTGCATTTATCAGCAAAACCCGTGGGTTAGAACGTCTGGCATTGCCGCTGTTGTTCTTTGCTTTTTCATTTGGTGGTGCTACTTTTGGGATGGCAGAAGAAGTCATTCCGTTTTCGATGGTCATGGTGCCTTTCGTGATCGCATTAGGGTATGACTCGATCGTGGCGGTCACTGTCACCTATGTCGCCTCCCAGATTGGGAATGCCACCTCGTGGATGAGTCCATTTAGTGTGGCAGTGGCTCAAGGGATCGCAGGTATTCCCGTTCTTTCAGGCGCAACGTTCCGAATCATCATGTGGGTCGTGGTTACCGCATTATCCGCAGGATACCTCATGATCTATGCCGAAAGAATTCGCAAGAATCCTGAGAAATCGCTCACGTATCAATCAGATGCGTATTTTCGAAATCATCTTGAAAAAACCTCCAGTGAGCAAAAGCCATTTTTATTAGGTCATAAATTGATCTTGGTTGAAATGCTGGCGGTCTTGATCTGGATCGTATGGGGTGTGACACAAAAAGGCTATTATATTCCCGAGATCGCTTCTCAATTCTTTGTGATGGGCTTAGGGGCAGGAATCATAGCGGTTCTTTTCAAATTAGAAAATATGGGCTTGAATGATGTGGCGAGTGCCTTTCAATCAGGGGCCTCAGAATTAGCAGGAACTGCAATCGTTGTAGGGATGGCCAAAGGGATTCTTCTGGTTCTCGGCGGTTCTGATGCCAACGTGCCGTCAGCCTTGAATACGATTTTGCACAGCATCGGTGGTTTGTTAAGCAATGTTCCAGCATTTATTGGGGCATGGTTCATGTACATTTTCCAAAGCTTCTTCAATTTGATCGTGACCTCCAATTCAGGTCAGGCTGCATTGACCATGCCGATCATGGCGCCATTAGCTGATCTTTTAGGTGTTTCAAGACAGATCGCTGTATTGGCTTATCAATTAGGCTCAGGCTTCATGGATGCCTTCACTCCAGTATCGGCAAGTCTGATCGGTGTGCTAGGTGTCGCAAGAATCGAATGGGTGAAATGGGCGAAATTCCAGATCAAAATGCAAGGGTTCTTATTTGTATTAGGAACGATCTTCATCTTTATTGCAGTCGCGATCGGCTTGCAATAAGAAGCAATCAGACACGAGGAGGAAGCACTCATGAAGGTGATACGACAAGCGGAGGTTTATGCGCCTGACTATTTAGGAAAAAAAGATATTCTTTTAAGCGAAGACAAGATCATTGCTATTGAAGATTCGATCGAAGGAGGATTCTCAGGGGTTCCTCTTGAAGAAATCGATGGCACAGGGTTACTTGCTGTTCCCGGCTTTATTGACTGCCACTTTCATATCTTAGGAGGTGGCGGGGAAGGCGGCTTTCAGAACCGGACACCAGAAGTGAAATTGTCTCAGCTGACCTCAGCGGGGGTAACGACAGTGGTTGGGTGTTTGGGTACTGACGGAGTAGGCAGAGATATGACTGCCTTGATCAGTAAGGCCCGTGGACTAGAGGCAGAAGGCATCACGACGTACTTGTATGACGGTTCTTATCGATTGCCATTGACTCCGGTCACCGATTCTATCATTCAAGATTTTTTGACTATTGACAAAATCATTGGTATCGGTGAAATTGCCGTTTCTGACCATCGTTCTTCACAACCGAGTTTCGAAGAATTTACCCGCGCGGTGGCGGATGCCCGTGTTGGTGGGATGCTTTCTGGAAAAGCAGGCATCGTAAACGTCCACTTAGGTGGAGGAAAGAGAAAATATGAGCTACTTTTACGAACCATCGAAGAAACAGAGATTCCAATCAGCCAATTTTTACCGACACATGCCAATCGGACCAGCGAGCTTTTCGAAGCAAGTATTGCTTTTGCAAAAATGGGTGGAACGATTGATTTTACGGCGAGTGAGGATCCTGATTTCTGGGAAAAAGAAGACGATGAGGTTCGCTTCAGTAAAGGATTGAAGCGTTTGTTAGCAGAAGGGATCGGGCTGGATCAATTTACCATGACCTCTGATGGGCAAGGTAGCCTCCCGTACTTTGATGAAAACAATCAATTCATAGGTCTGGGTGTCGGTAGTTCGCGAGCCTTGATGGTAGGCATTAAAGAAGCAGTCCAAAAAGAGCAGATTCCATTGGAGATCGCCATTCGAGCAATCACTTCTAATCCAGCGAAAGTATTGAAGCTTGATCAAAAGGGACGTCTTGCAGCAGGGATGGATGCTGATATTTGTTTGCTGAACAAAGAAACATTAACAGTAGAAACGGTTCTAGCGAAAGGCAGAACGATGGTAGAAAAACAAGAAGTAAAAGTGTGGGGTACCTTTGAGCAACTAACATAAGAAGACTCCAGCTTTGACAAACTAAGAAACGGTTGTTTTTCTAAACAGAGTTTTAGAACAAAATAAGCAGCCCGATCCATGACCAGCATTTACTGGACTTGATCGGACTGCTTTTTTCAATTAAACGCAAGCATTCTTAAGCGTGCAACGCATCCAATTTCTTCATGTCTTCTTCAGAAATTTCAAAGTCAACTTTAGCATTGTCAGCAATGTATTCTTCATGAACGGATTTTGGCAATGGCAGAATGTCTTTTTGTAGCAAGTAACGAATTGAAAGTTGTGGAATAGATTTTCCATAAGCTTCCGCAATCGTCTTCACTGCATCGTTATCGAGTAAACGACCGGTGGCGATTGGAGAATAGCCTTCCACTAAAATTTCGTGGTCTTTACAAAATGCCAATAACTCTTCATTTGTGCGTCCAATATGGTAAACAAACTGGTTGACCATCGGTTTCACATCGCAATGATCAAAAATATTCTGTAAATCTTTTTGATCGAAGTTGGAAACACCAATTGATTTTACTTTCCCACTTAAGTAGGCTTCTTCTAATGCTTTCCAAACATCGATGTTTTCAAGATAAAAATCTTTGTTTTCTGGATTGTTTCCCATGATTTTCCAAGGACGAGGGGCGTGGATCAAAATCAAATCGATATACCCTAAGTCAAGTTTTTTTAGAGAAGCATCAATGCTATCAACCGCTTCTTGGTAGGTCTTCAACTCAGCAGGTACTTTCGTGGTAACAAAAATTTCTTCGCGGGCAACGCCTGAATCGCGCACAGCTTTCCCAACCGCTTCTTCGTTTTTGTAAGCTGCCGCTGTATCGACATGTCGATAACCGTTTTGAATGGCAAATTTTGTGGCGTTGTAAGCATCTTCTGGAGAAGATTGCCAGGTTCCAAGGCCAATCTTAGGAATCGTCAGTTTGTTCTGCAAGGTAAATGTTTCTTGTAATATCACGTATCTCAACCTACTTTCATCGCTTTTTTTTGTTACATCTTCCATTATAAAACGTTTTCTTGTTTGAAACAAATCAGACGCTGAAACTTTTTCGGTAAATTGACTTTCAAAAGGATCTTTGATACATTATCAGAAACCTAAACGCAGAAAGATGTGGAAAAAATGGATTTTGTAAAAGAAGATTTTGCCTATTATCGGCGCTCTTTTGAATTGATGTATCGCAGTTATTTCCGTAGAAGAATGATTGCCCTGGGTGTGGCGATTTTGATTATCTTAGGTTATTTATTTTTGTTACAAGAAAGTTTGCTTTTAAATATCATCTTGCTAGGTATTTTGCTAGGGATGATGGCGTGGCTGGTTTCACTTTCTCAGAAAGCGAGTGAGGTCGTACGTGCTTTTGAAGAAGAAAATCAGGTGCCGCAAATTCATCAACTGACAGAATTCGAGGATTATTATGCATTCCCAATGAACGATGGAACAACGATGCGCGTGAAGAAAAACGGCAATCGCAACTTCCCTTCCAATAATAAGCAGTACACGTTGATGGCAGGCTATAAAAAAGTTTTCTTTGTGCAACAACCCTTGATGATTTTTTACTATGACCTCTTGGAAATGAAGTATGATGAAGCGTATCGTTTGAAACGAAATCGCCAAAACGGGTTCAATCGTTGGTCGCGTTATTTCAGCTTTCACTCCTTTAAGGGATCGATCGGCAATGTTTTTCAATTCTTGCTGGGAAATATTTTCTTCTTATTTATTGCGTATCGGTTGATCCGCTATCTGATCGATATTTTGCTACACATTCTATAACGGTCGCCAAGGGGATGATTCTCATCGTTTTCATAGACTGGTGAAAAAGATGATAGGACTTAATTTTTTAAAAAAGGTATACTTAAGTCAGATAAGACAAGCAATTGTCTTTCAAGAATAAGAGTCCTGCTCTTGTTAAGTAAGCCGTCAGCAACAGCTTATCTATTGTGGCGCTAACAGTTTGGGGGAAGTGTTAGTTCTTGTAACAAACAGATTTTTTTCTGGGTGGGATAAGAACAAAAGCGGTATTTTACCGTACTTAATAAGAGTAGTGCTCTTAATTTTTGCTATGACTATTTGAAGACATCACTTCTTGGAAGTGGTGTTTTTTCTTGCCCAAAATAGTCCAAGTGATAGGAGAATTCTAAGAACTATGCTACAATGAGTGCCGATGCTCTCAGCGATGGGAGTAAAAAGAAGGTAGAGGAGAATCACTTAGGAATGCCTGAAGGTCAAACAATAAACGATCCATCTACAAAAAGCGCGCAAAATATTTCTGCGTATATACATATACCATTCTGTGAACATATCTGCTATTACTGTGACTTCAACAAAGTGTTTTTAGAAGGGCAGCCAGTGGATGAGTACATTGAAGCGTTACTAAAAGAAATTGAGCTGAGCTTCTTGAGTCAGCCTATCAATGAGGCGGAAACAATTTATATCGGCGGCGGGACGCCAACGTCGCTTTCGGCGAACCAGCTGGATCGATTGCTTTCAGGTGTGCATGAATTGCTGCCGACCCACACAACCAAAGAGTTTACCGTGGAAGCAAATCCTGGTGATTTGAGTGAAGAAAAAATGCTGGTTTTGAAAAACCATCAAGTCACTCGCTTGTCGATGGGGGTCCAAACCTTTGATAATCGCTTGCTTAAAAAAATTGGCCGCAAGCATACCGCTGAAGATGTTTATTCAACCATTCAGCTGCTGGAAAAACATGATTTTCAGAATGTGACGATCGATTTGATTTATGCACTTCCGGGACAAAGCATAGAAAGCTTCCGTGATACACTGACGCGAGCGATTGATCTCGGGTTGCCTCACTATGCGATGTATTCCTTGATTTTAGAAAACAAAACCATGTTTATGAACTGGGTTCGCCAAGGGAGAATGGCGCTGCCTTCTCAAGAAGCTGAAACGCAGATGTTTGATGAGGCGATCGCCGCGATGACAAAAGCTGGCTTGAATCAATATGAAATCAGTAATTTTGCACGACCAGGGTATGAGTCCTTGCATAATCTAGTGTATTGGAACAATGAACATTATTTTGGCTTTGGGGCAGGCGCCAGCGGGTATCTTGGACAGACCCGCTACAAGAATAAAGGTCCAATCCAGCATTATTTGAAACCATTACAGGAAAATCAATTGCCAATCCATGAAACCGAAGAATTGACAACCAGTAATCAAATGGAAGAGGAACTGTTTTTAGGCCTTCGTAAAAAGGCTGGCATTTCAAAAATACGCTTTGCAGAAAAATTCGGGAAATCTTTTCAGGAAATCTATGGTTCAACTAGCGAACAGTTGATTCAAAAAGGCTGGTTGGCTAGTCAAGGTGATCGTGTCTTTTTAACGAAAGCTGGGATGTTCATTGGCAACGAAGTGTTTGAAGCATTTCTCTTGGATGGAGAAAAATAAGAAAGAACAAGGAAGAGAAGTAGCCATTTCGCGCTACTTCTTTTTTTTGATTTCTTTTTTTAGCACTCTCTTAGAAAGAGTGCTAAAAAAGTGATGCAAATACTTGACATTCCTAGCAAATATGGTATATTTATAATCGTGTTAGCACTTAATAGGAATGAGTGCTAACGGAGGAGTGGATAAAATGTTGACACCTAGACAACAAATGATTTTACACCTCATCATCCAAAACTATACGAATACTGGTCAGCCCACGGGCTCGAAGCGATTGATGGAAGATGGGGTTGAAGCTAGCTCTGCCACCATTCGTAATGAGATGAAGGCGCTGGAAGAAGCTGGACTTCTGCTAAAAACACATTCATCTTCAGGGCGTGTGCCATCAATAAAAGGGTATCGCTATTACGTTGATCACTTATTGAAGCCATCTGAAGTTGACCAAAACGAAATTCAAACCATTCGTCATTCTTTTGGAAAAGATTTTCATGAAATCAATGAAATCATCCAGCAGTCTGCCACGATCTTGTCCAACTTGACTAGCTATACAGCGTTGTCTCTCGGACCAGATATGAAGGAAAGGAAATTGACAGGCTTTCGAATCGTCCCTTTGAATGCACGACAGATCATCGCGATCATCGTGACGGATAAAGGAAATGTCGAAAATCAAGTCTTTACTCTTCCTGAATCGATGAGCAGCGAAGATTTGGAAAAAATGGTAAGGATCATCAACGACAAATTGATCGGTGAACCTCTAATGACGGTCTACCATCGATTAAGAACCGAGATTCCTATGATTCTGCATAAGTATTTTCAAACGACTGACGGAATCGTTGATCTCTTTGATACGATGCTGAGCCATATTTTTGAAGAAAAAATCTTCGTCGGCGGGCGAATGAATCTTCTGGATTTTGAACCGACGCAAGATGTTAGTCAGTTCAAATCGATGTATTCATTTATGAAAAACGCAGATCAGCTGACACAGCTGCTGGCGCCAAGAGATTCTGCGATTCAAATCAGAATCGGCTCTGAGCTTGGCAACGACTTGTTACAAAATATGAGTTTGATCCAAGCCAGCTATGAAATCGAAGGTCATGGACAAGGAACGATCGCTTTATTAGGTCCATCAAGTATGCCGTATTCACGGATGTTTGGATTGATGGAAGTTTTTCGAGGCGAGTTAGCAAAAAAATTGGCCGATTATTATCGCGCATTAGACGCTGCCAATGAATAAGCGGCAATGAAACAAATCGTAGAAGGGATGGTTGAAACGTGACGGAAAAAGAAGAGCGTTTAGATGAAGAATTAGATAAAACTGCTGAAGAAACCGCAGAAACAACTGAATCTTCAAATGAATCAACTGAAACTGAAGCACAGACTCCTCAACCAGAGGAAGAAGCAGTGGAAAAAAGCGAATTGGAACTTTTGCAAGAAAAGAATAACGAATTGGAAGATCAATTCCTGCGTGCTCGTGCAGAGATCGCAAATATCACTTCACGTAACCGCAACGAGCGGGAACTTTTACAAAAATACCGCTCGCAAGATCTTGGCAAAAAACTGTTGCCAGCAATCGACAATTTGGAACGAGCGATGGCAGCAGATGTCGATCAAGACCAAGCTGCGAATTTGAAAAAAGGCGTTGAAATGGTTCTTGAAAGTCTGCGTCAAGCCTTAAAAGAAGAGGGAATCGAAGAGATTCCTGCTGAAGGTGCAATGTTCGATCCGAACTTGCATCAAGCGGTGCAGACTGTACCTGCCTCTGATGAAACACCGGCAGACACAATCGTTACTGTCTTGCAAAAAGGGTATAAATTGCATGATCGTGTCTTGCGTGCAAGCATGGTCATCGTTGCACAATAGTTCTTTCTATCTATAAGTAGATGTTTAAATTAAAAAAGGGAGTGTATTACTTATGAGTAAAATTATCGGTATCGACTTAGGAACAACAAACTCAGCTGTTGCTGTCCTTGAAGGCGGCGAAGCAAAAATCATTACGAATCCAGAAGGAAACCGTACCACACCTTCTGTTGTCTCATTCAAAAACGGTGAGATCCAAGTAGGGGAAGTTGCAAAACGCCAAGCAGTAACAAACCCGAATACGATTTCTTCTATTAAACGCCATATGGGTGAAGCTGGATACAAAGTAGAAGTTGAAGGCAAATCTTACACACCACAAGAAGTTTCCGCAATGGTTCTTCAATACATCAAAGGATTTGCCGAAGACTATTTAGGTGAAAAAGTTGAAAAAGCAGTCATTACTGTTCCTGCATACTTCAACGATGCGCAACGTCAAGCAACCAAAGATGCTGGTAAAATTGCCGGTCTTGAAGTAGAACGGATCGTCAACGAACCAACTGCTGCAGCTTTAGCTTATGGGTTAGATAAAACAGATAAAGATGAAAAAATCCTAGTCTTTGACTTAGGTGGCGGTACTTTCGACGTATCGATCCTTGAATTAGGGGATGGCGTCTTTGACGTATTATCAACTGCTGGGGACAACAACCTAGGTGGGGATGACTTTGATAACAAAATCATCGACCACATGGTAGCAGAATTCAAAAAAGAAAACGGCATTGATCTTGGAAAAGATAAAATGGCCTTGCAACGTTTGAAAGATGCTGCTGAAAAAGCGAAAAAAGACTTGTCAGGTGTAACAAGTACTCAAATCAGCTTGCCATTTATCACAGCTGGTGATGCTGGTCCATTGCACTTGGAAATGACCTTGACTCGTGCGAAATTCGATGAATTGACCGCAGACCTAGTCGAACGGACAAAAATTCCAGTACGCCAAGCTTTGAAAGATGCTGGCTTGTCACAATCAGAAATCGATGAAGTCATCTTAGTTGGTGGTTCAACACGTATTCCAGCAGTAGTTGATGCTGTTCGTAAAGAAACCAATAAAGAACCAAACAAATCAGTAAACCCAGATGAAGTGGTAGCGATGGGTGCTGCGATCCAAGGTGGCGTGATCACAGGTGATGTGAAAGATGTCGTCTTACTAGACGTTACACCATTATCATTAGGTATCGAAACAATGGGTGCCGTCTTCACAAAACTGATCGATCGTAACACAACGATCCCTACAAGTAAATCACAAGTCTTCTCAACTGCAGCAGACAATCAACCAGCCGTTGATATCCATGTCTTGCAAGGAGAACGCCCAATGGCAGCTGACAACAAAACATTAGGTAGATTCCAATTGACGGATATTCCACCAGCACCTCGTGGCATCCCTCAAATCGAAGTAACATTTGATATTGATAAAAATGGGATCGTCAATGTTTCTGCAAAAGATTTAGGTACACAAAAAGAACAAAAAATCACGATCAAATCATCTTCAGGTTTATCAGATGAAGAAATCGAACGCATGGTAAAAGATGCTGAAGCAAACGCTGAAGCCGACAAACAACGCAAAGAAGAAGTTGATCTACGCAATGACGTCGATGCTTTGTTGTTCACTGTTGATAAAACATTGAAAGAGCTTGAAGGCAAAGTGGATGCAGACGAAGTCAAAAAAGCGGAAGAAGCTCGTGATGAGTTGAAAGCTGCACTTGAAGCAAACAACTTAGAAGAAATGAAAACGAAGCGTGATGCTTTGAATGAAATCGTACAAAACTTAACTGTTAAATTATACGAACAAGCAGCACAACAACAAGCACAAGAAAATCCAGAAGCTGCACAAGGCGGCGCAGACGATGTGGTTGACGCCGACTTTGAAGAAGTAGACGGTGACGATAAATAATCGCTGTTTGTGAAAAAGCCAAAGTCACCACTTTGGCTTTTTCTTATGAATTTGCGAAACGTATTTTTCTAGAGCGAATTATATGCTAAAATACGAGAGACGCAAGAATATAGTGGAGGGAAGCCAATGGCAGACAAAAGAGATTATTATGAGGTCTTAGGTCTACAAAAAGGGGCTTCGGATGACGAAATCAAAAAAGCTTATCGTAAGCTTTCAAAACAATATCATCCAGACATCAATAAAGAACCTGATGCAGAAGCAAAGTTTAAAGAAATTTCTGAGGCCTATGAAATATTAAGTGATTCCCAAAAAAGAGCTGCTTATGACCAGTATGGTCATGCTGGTACCGATCCGAACTACGGAGGCGGTTATGGCGGTGGATTCGGCGGCTTTAACAGTGGCGGATTCTCCGGTGGCGGTTTTGGTGGATTTGAAGACATTTTCGAATCGTTTTTCGGTGGTGGAGGCGGCAGAGCAGCCAATCCTAATGCACCTCGACAAGGAGCGGACTTGCAATATGCTGTTGATCTTTCCTTTGAAGAAGCGATTTTCGGAGTGGAAAAAACTGTTCAATACAATCGTGAAGAAACTTGTCATACCTGTGGTGGAAACGGGGCAAAACCAGGTACTTCACCAGAAACCTGTCATAAATGTCATGGTGCAGGTACCATCAATGTTGAACGTCAAACACCGCTTGGTCGTGTGATGAGCCGTCAAACCTGTGATGTTTGTCATGGAACTGGGAAAGAAATCAAAGAACCATGTACAACATGTCATGGTACTGGCCATGAAAAGAAAAAACACAGTGTGAAAGTCAACGTACCTGCAGGTGTCGAAGATGGACAACAAATGCGCTTGTCTGGTCAAGGAGAAGCTGGCACCAATGGTGGTCCTTATGGTGATCTGTACGTTGTTTTCCGAGTGGAAGAAAGTGATATTTTTGACCGTGATGGGTCGGAAATTTATTACGAACTGCCGTTAAACTTTGTCCAAGCTGCTTTAGGCGACGAAGTCAATGTACCAACGGTTCATGGGAATGTGAAATTAAAAATTCCAGCTGGTACGCAAACAGGCACAAACTTCCGCTTACGCGGTAAGGGAGCCCCTCGCTTACGGGGAGGCGGCAATGGCGATCAACAGGTCAAAGTGAAGCTGATCACACCTAAGAACTTAAATGAGGAACAAAAAGAGGCATTGCGGGCTTATGCAAAAGTCAGTGGCCATGAAACGAACGAACAACAACCAGAAGGATTTTTTGATAAAATGAAAGATGCTTTTGGTGGGAAAAAGAAATAACCATGAAAAAATCCAACTCATGCCCTTATAAAACCATCCGTTTTATAAGGGCATGAGTGTTTGTATGGCTATAAATGTGCAGTATGGGCAAGAATCGAATCTTCTTGGCCATCTTTTTTTCTTTTCCTTTGAAATCGCTTGCTTAGTGTGTCACAATAAAAGTAGATCAATTAAAGGAGGAGATACAATGGAAAGAATATTTGCGAGTCCGTCACGATACGTTCAAGGAAAAGGGGTCTTGAAGCATGGGTTATCCCATATCAAAGATTTAGGAAAGAAAGTGCTTCTTTTGACCGATGAAACTGTTTGGAAAATTGCCGGTGAAGAACTATTTGAGAATCTGAAAGCAGCCGAGTTAGAACCGGTAAAAGAAATTTTTGGTGGAGAAGCTTCTGCAAATGAAATCGATCGTATCGTCTCTAAAGCTAAAAGTGAATCAATCGAAGTGATTGCCGCATTAGGTGGTGGGAAAGCCATCGATACTGGGAAAGCTGTTGCGGATGAATTGAAAATACCGATTGCTGTTTTGCCAACGATTGCCTCCACTGATGCACCAACTTCGGCACTTTCTGTTATTTATACTGATGAAGGTCGTTTTGAAAAGTATCGTTTTTATAACAAAAATCCTGAACTTGTCTTAGTGGATACCGCTGTGATTGCCAAAGCGCCTGCCAAATTGCTAGCCGCTGGTATTGCGGATGCACTCGCAACCTATGTCGAGGCACGTGCTGTTGCTCGAAGCCATAGTAAAAATATGGTCGGCGGCGTGCAACCAATTGCCAGCATGGCGATCGCTGAAAAATGCGAAGAGATCCTTTTTGAGAATGCCTTAAAAGCCTATCAAGCGAATAAAAAACAAGTCGTTACCGAAGCTTTTGAACAAATCGTGGAAGCCAACACTTTGCTTAGTGGATTAGGCTTTGAAAGTGCAGGTCTGGCAGCAGCTCATGCGATTCATAATGGCTTGACAGCCCTTGAAGGAGACGTTCATGATCTGACCCATGGTGAGAAGGTTGCTTACGGAACACTCACTCAATTGATGCTGGAAAATGCAGATCCTGAAGAGCTCGACCAATATATAGAATTGTATCAGGCATTAGAATTACCGACGACATTATCCGACATGCATCTTGCGGAAGCCAGCGATGCAGACCTATTAAAAATTGGCGAGCAAGCAACCATCGAAGGGGAAACGATCCACAATATGCCATTTCCGGTTTCTGCAGAAGATGTTGCAGCAGCGATCAAAGCCGTGGATGCCTATGTGAGTGCTTACTATCCTCTATGATGTTATTTTATTAAAGGTCATCAATGTGTGCTCGGTGATTTCAAAAAACGTTTGACAATAAAAAAGAGTCGTGCTATTTTGATAACAAGCAAATTAAAGGAGGGAACAAGACATGACAAACGTCAACACACAAACTACCTGTTGTTGTATGGTGCAAAAAGCAGCATACCGATTTGTCATGCCTATTATTAGTTCCTTTGTCGCAGAAGATCGCTGAAGTTTCTTTAGTGATTCACTTCTATCCGGATAAGACGACATTTTTTTGGGGTACTGATGTAATAGTCAGTACCCCTTTTTGTTTGCTGTTTTTTACCGCTTTCATTGGCGACGGCTGATGATTGCAAATGAAAATGAGTACATGAAGCATACGAGTTGTGCCAAACAAAGTTGAGCGAGGAGTCGAGCGATGATCGTTAATAATATAAAAGCATTGATTGGGCACACCCCATTCTTTGAATTTGATGCCGCAGCATTTGGCGGCAAAAAGGGAAGTACCATCTATGCGAAACTTGAGTATTTAAATCCTGGTGGAAGTATCAAGGACCGCTTAGGAAAGTATTTGATCGATGAAGCGTTTCGCGAGCATGTGATCGATCATGAGACAACCGTTATCGAACCGACAGCGGGAAATACTGGAATTGGTTTAGCTTTAGCTGGGATCGAGTATGGCTTAAAAATGATTTTTGTCATTCCTGAAAAATTTAGCCTTGAAAAGCAGCAACTGATTGAAGCGTTGGGCGGGACCATCGTTCATACGCCCACTGAAGCAGGCATTCAAGGGGCGATTGAAAAAGCAAAGGAAATAGCAAAACAGCTACCAAATAGTTATATGCCAATGCAATTTCACAATCAAAACAATCCTGCATCCTACCAAGCAACCTTAGGCCCAGAGATCTTTCAGGAGTTATCTGGAAAAATTGACAGCTTTGTTGCTGGAGCTGGCAGCGGGGGGACCTTCGCGGGTGTCGCAACATACTTAAAAAAGCAAAAATCAAGCACTCGACTTGCTGTCGTTGAACCAGAAGGATCGATCTTAAATGGCGGGCCTGCCCATGGACATGAGATTGAAGGGATCGGTGTTGAGTTCATTCCCCAATTTTTTGACGATTTGCTTATTGATCAAATTTATACGATCAGTGATGCGGAAGGCTTTGCTTTTACTCGTTACTTGGCAAGAAACTATGGTTTGCTTGTTGGAAGTTCAAGTGGAGCGGCGATGGCAGCAGCAGTAAAAGAAAGCCTCGAATTACCAACTGGAAGCTCGATCGTTACCGTCTTTCCAGATGGAGGCGATCGCTATCTATCAAAACAGATTTATGCGGGTGAATCAGCAATCACCCCATTCATAGGAGGAGTAAACCATGCATTTTAATACAAAAGTAATCCACGGCGGTATCAGCGAAGACGAAATGACTGGTGCTGTTAGTGTGCCAATTTACCAAACATCAACCTATCGGCAAAATGCTCTTGGTCAGCCAAAGCAATATGAATACAGTCGTTCAGGCAATCCAACTCGATTTGCCTTAGAAGAATTGATTGCGGATCTGGAAGAAGGCGCCCAAGGGTTTGCTTTTGCCTCTGGATTAGCAGCCACCCATGCGGTCTTCTCGCTGTTTCAGACTGGAGACCATGTCATTTTAGGGGATGATGTATATGGCGGGACGTTTCGTTTGCTCCATCAAGTATTAGAAAAAAGCGGATTGTCTTATACACTTGTCAAAACAAATGAGCTAGCTGCCGTTGAAGCAGCCATCCTTCCAGAAACCAAAGCGATCTTTCTGGAAACGCCGACTAATCCATTATTGAAGATCACGGACATCGCAATCGTTGCCCAACTAGCTAAAAAACAGGACATTTTGACGATCGTGGATAATACCTTTGCGACCCCTTACTTTCAAAAGCCGCTACAATTAGGCGCAGATATTGTGATTCACAGTGCTACCAAGTATCTCGGTGGACACAGTGATGTAGTAGCTGGGTTAGCGGTTGCCAAAAAGCCGCAAATCGCCAAAAGAATTGCTTTTTTACAAAACGCCATTGGTGGTGTATTGGGGCCTCATGATAGCTGGTTGATCCAACGAAGCATCAAAACACTTGCTTTGCGGATGGAAGCACATCAAAACAACGCGATGAGAATTGCCCACTACTTACAAGCACATCTAGCTGTCGCAAACGTGTATTATCCAGGATTGATTGCCCATGAAGGACATGAGATCGCCAAATCACAGATGTCTGGGTATAGCGGTATGATATCTTTTGAACTAAACGATGAATCGAAAACAGCAGAATTTGTTGAATCATTAAAGATTTTTACTTTAGCAGAAAGCTTAGGTGGCGTGGAAAGCTTGGTAGAAGTGCCAGCCGTGATGACCCATGCCTCGATCCCTAAAGAAATTCGTGAGCAATCTGGGATCAAAGATGGCTTGATTCGGTTGTCTCTCGGCATCGAAGACGGTGAGGATCTGCAGGCAGATTTAGAGCAAGCGTTTGAAAAGGCAGGTAGCTAGTGATGGGGAGAGAGTTTATTCCAATTTTTTCTGACTGGGCAGCTGAGTACGATGAAACAGTTGCAGGTAAGGATGAAGAGTATCGAGCGGTTTTTTTCAAATATGAACAGTTACTCGCTGAAATTGCTGAAAAAGCAGGGCAGTCTGTGGTAGAATTTGGTAGTGGAACTGGAAATCTAACACAAGCTCTGCTTGATCAAGGAAAAAACGTGCTGGCAATCGAGCCATCGCCAGAGATGCGGCGAATCGCCAAGTCAAAACCCAGTCTTTCTAAAGTGACTTTTGTAGATGGTGATATGGAGGTTTTTCCTGAGATCACGGATGTGATTGATACGATCGTTTCTACCTATGTTTTTCATCATCTTACGGAGGACGAAAAACAACGGGCAATCGGCAAATATGCTGCGATGCTGCCCAAAGGCGGGAAAGTGCTTTTCGGGGATACGATGTTTCTTTCTCTCGCCCACAAAATGGAACGAATCGATGAAGCACGGCAAGCTGGTCACCAGCGACTAGCCGCTGATCTGCAAAGAGAGTACTATCCAGTTATAGCGGATATCGAACGATACTTTCGTCAGCATGGGTTTACCAGTCGTTTTAAGCAGATCAATGAGTATGTTTGGCTTGTGGAAGCACAAAAAGAGTAGGAGAGAAGTACAATGAAAATGAATGTTGAAAGCTTTAATTTGGATCATACGAAAGTCAAAGCACCTTATGTACGGGTTGCCGATAAAAAACAAGGAACGAATGATACCATCATCAAATATGATGTCCGTTTGAAGCAGCCGAACCAAGCGCATATGGATATGGCAAGTCTGCACTCGCTAGAACATTTGACGGCAGAATTGATTCGTAATCATGCGGATTATATCGTGGACTGGTCGCCAATGGGCTGCCAAACCGGCTTTTATTTGACTGTCTTGAATCATGACGATTATGAAGAGATTTTGACCGTCCTAGAAAAAACCATGAAGGACGTTTTGCAAGCAACTGAAGTACCTGCCAGCAATGAAGTGCAATGCGGTTGGGCGGCGAACCATACCTTAGAGGGTGCGCAAAAATTAGCGCAAGAATTTCTTGATGAACGTGACAATTGGTCGACCGTTTTTGCCTAAATAAAAATAGAAGTAGAAAAAAGGTGCCTGCGTTTGGATTCGCAGACGCCTTTTTTGTTAAACCCGCAAAGAGACGGGGGTTCGATAGTTTTTGTTTATGGTTCTACTGCTTGGACAGTGATGCCGACTCCGTTTGGATTATAGGTTTGACTAATGTAAAACTCAAATCCTTCATGAACAAAGAAAAGTCTCCGAATGGCGCTAACGTCTCTGATGTGAGCATTTAAACCATACTGTTCGATCAATGTCTCTTTGATCTCCTCAATATCATCCTCTTTCCCGAATTGTGAGAAATCAATACCGAAAAATTCTGGGACATCAACCAATGTGATTCTAGATAAATGTTCATTTCCCGCGTTATCGGAGTCAAAATCAAAGCTGATTTTGGCTAACTTTTCACGCGAGCCCCTTGGTACTCGTCTTGTTTCTAACGCGCTGCTATCATCCATCATTGACAACAATTCAATGGTAGAATCAGGTAAACGAGTGGTTACCTGTCTCACTTCATCGACCATGATTCCTTGCTCAGGCGAGAAGACCTTATGGGTTTCTTCGGTAATGATCACATTTTGACGCCGCCGCTTCTGATTGATGGCGGTCCGGCGTTGATTGACCCGGTCACTCCGTTTGATCAGATCAAGCCCTAGATCTTGAATAGCTTCTGGAGTCGTATCGTCTGCTAGTAAGGAAATTAAGTAATCGATAGTTAGAAATTGTTCATAAATAGGTGATGGCTGGTTTTCGATAAAAAAAGTTATTGCACCAATCATCAAACAAGCAATACCTAAAAGAAAGAAGCAATGCTTTTTGATTTTCATATGTACCTGGTTGAAGGACTTTATCGGTTTCATCTGACGAATCAACTCCTAATAGAATGATTTGAAAAAAATTTACGGTGATATAATTCGGAAGGATCAATAAAACGAATTTCCTCTGATTACTTACTTAACTTCTGTTTCTGAGAATTGATCATGCCAGGTAACGCCAGTAACGGTTCGATTGGAAAGGGTAACGATGATCGCTTCGCCCTCTTGATTGATCCAGGCATTGGATTCAACGCCTAGAATCGCTAGTCGCCAAGAAGGCAGTCCACCCATGATCTCTAATACTTGATCGCAGGACATTCCTTCTTGCAATTGGTGGAGCAAATCTTTGGTGACGGTTCTATTCCAACGTCGTGGCAATCCAATCTGCAATTGCTCGCAATAGGAGAAGTGAGAGGTGGATTCTTCGGTACTTACTGACTGTTGATCAAGGCTGTCAGAAGAGCTGCTTATGTCAATTGTAGTAGACGTTGATTGCTTTTCAGTAGAGGAAGAGCTGCTAGCTTCCGAATCCATTGACAATGATTGAGACGTCACCGCTGTTTCTAATGACGAACTGCTTTGTCGCGTTTCATCCAGGAGTTCGTCAATCAGGGTACAGCCAGTGAGTGATAAGGAAAGGAAAATCAATAAGGGAAAGAAACAGATGGTTTTCATAAGATGTATGCCTCCAAAGTAATTTTCTGCATTTTTCTTTTGTTGTTATTTTAAGGTTGGTTTTTTATAAGAAGGGTTCTAACCGATGGTTAAACAAAAGAATCAATGCATTTATGCAGCTTATGCAGTTTTGGAGGGAGTGTTGTTTAATAAGTGTAACATGCCACTCCTGATCTGACTACTCGATTTCAAACTACATTTCATAGTTTTAATAAAATTTAGTCTCTATTCCTAATTATGAAATTCACGTGATATACTATAGTCAACTACAAGATAAAAAAATACGGCTTCAGTGGCAAAGGGCATTTGATGCAAACAGATCGTTGGTAAGGTTTTCGAGCATTTGAATGTGGCATTGTTTTAATAGAAAAGAGAGGAAGAGGGAATGAAGATCTTAAGGGACTGGCAAGCAAAACATCAAGCGAAAAAAGAAGTAAAAAAACAGGCATTACGGTTAAAAAATGCCAAGCTTCGTGCAGCGGGGAAAGAGCCGTTGAAGGGCTGGGGGAAAATGGTTGATACTGGCATCGGCGGGGCGAACAAAGCAAACCCCATCGATACAAAAGTGTTTTTGGGGGAAAATCAAAAGCGGATCGCAGATGAAACGAAGCGGAACAAGCAATAAAGAAAACCTCTGCAACAGTTCCTTCGTCGGACTGTTGCAGAGGCTTTTTTAAATATTCAATACTTTGTCTAAGAAGTCTTTGGTACGCTCATGCTTAGGATTGGTAAAGATTTGCTCAGGTGTACCGTCTTCCAAGAAGTTCCCGCCGTCAATAAACATCACACGGTTTGCTACTTCTTTGGCAAACCCCATCTCGTGAGTTACGATCACCATGGTCATTCCTTGTTTTGCCAAATCCTTCATAACATTGAGTACATCGCCAACCATTTCTGGATCGAGTGCGGAGGTTGGTTCATCGAACAACATCACATCGGGATTCATTGCTAAAGCTCTAGCGATCGCCACCCGTTGTTTTTGTCCTCCAGACAGATTGTCAGGGTACATGTCTTTTTTATCTGCCAAACCGACCGTTTCTAATAAACGAATTGCGTTCTTTTCCGCTTCTTGCCGAGAAGCATTTTTTAGATCCATCGGTGCTAAAATGATATTTTCTAAAACCGACAAGTGAGGGAAGAGATTGAAATGCTGAAACACCATGCCGATATGTTGACGAACAGCATTGATATTGGTGTTTTTATCCATCAGATGTGCGCCGTCAACGATAATATCGCCGCTGGTTGGTTCTTCTAAGCGGTTCAAACAGCGTAAGAACGTCGATTTCCCGGATCCTGAAGGACCGATCACACAAACGACTTCTCCTTCAGCGATTGAAACATTGATATTGTTCAATACGGTATTATCGCCGTATTTTTTTACAAGATTTTCAACTAAGATTTTTTCTTTCATGCTATTTCACCTTCTTTTCTAAAACTTTTGCAAGTTTCGTTAAAGCTGTGATCACGACTAAGTAAATAATCGCGATGATCAAGTAAACATAGGTACTTTGCGTAGTCCGAGCAACGATGATTTTCCCAGTTTGCAATAATTCTACGACTCCGATAACCGAGATGATCGTTGTATCTTTCAACGAGATAACGAATTGGTTAACGAAAGATGGAATCATGATTTTGATCGCTTGCGGTAAAATGATTTTCTGCATTGTCCGAGTGTAGGTCATCCCCAAACTACGAGAGGCTTCCATCTGACCTTTTGGCACCGCATTGATCCCGCCACGGACGATCTCAGCGATATAGGCACTGGCATTTAAAGTCAATGTAATGACCCCGGCTGCAAAGTCGGGAATCGTGATACCAATGGCATCGGAAAGGCCGAAGAAGATGAAGAAAGCCAATACCATCATAGGAATACCACGAATGATATCAACATAGATCCCTGCAAAAACCCGCAATGCTTTGATTGGAGCAACACTAAATAGTCCAAAAATGATGCCGATCACTAATGCTAAGGCAAAAGAAATCAATGCTAGTAAAAGGGTGTTCCATAAACCTTTTAACAAGACGTTATAGTTGTTGCTGATCAAACCAGTGATCGTTGATTCATCCACTCGTTTTTCTGTGGTAGAGCCATCTTCAATGTATTTATTGATGATTTGATCGTACTCGCCAGTCCGTTTCATTTCTTTCAATGCTTCATTGAACATTTGGATCAGTTCAGGATTTTGGCCTTTTTTCACCGCAAAACCGTACTGACCGCCAGATTCTTTTTCAATCGGTGTCACTAGTTTTTGACCTTGGCTGATGGCATAACCGATCACTGGATAATCATCCATCATGGCATCGATTTGTCCGCCGTTAACAGCTGCATATAATTGATCGGCCGCATCATAATATTTGATTGAATAGCCATATTTTTCTTCGTTGGCGATCAAGAAGTCTGCACTTTCTGTTCCCACTTTCGCACCGACGGTTTTTCCTTCTAGATCTTCATAGGAATTGATGGAATCATTGCCTTCTTTTACAGCGATCTGAATGCCGCTTTCAAAGTAAGAGTCAGAGAAGTCATAGGATTGACGACGCTCATCAGTGATCGTCATCCCAGCGATCATCCCATCTGCTTGGTTACCATCCAAGGCTTGCAAAGCTCCTGAAAAACCGATGAAATTGAATTCAATGTTGAACCCTTGCAATTCTGCCGCCCGATTCATTAAATCAACATCGATCCCTACATACTCATTGTCTTCATTTTGGAATTCAAATGGAGCGAAGGCGGAGTCACTGGCAATTCGGTAAACATCTTTCTTTGGTTCGACTTTCACCATTTCACTGGTGTCTGCATCTGAATCAGACGTTGTGATGTAAGTATTGACGATTTCGTCGTATTTGCCAGAAGCTTTCATGTTGGCTAAACCAGCATTGAATTTTTCAAGTAGTTCTTGATTTTGGCCTTTTCTGACAGCGAATCCGTAAGAAGCACCTTTTTCAGGTTCGCCGACAAGTTTCATCGGTTCGCCGTTGTTGATGGCATAGCCAAGCACTGGATAATCATCAAAAGCGGCTGCCACAGTACCATTGCGTACAGCGCCATACAACCCAGTAGCGTCATCATAAAGTTTGATGTCGTAGCCATATTGGTCTTTATTTTCTTCTAAAAAGCGGGCACTTTCGGTACCAACCTTTGCACCGACCGTTTCGCCCTCAAGATCTTCGTAGCTAGTAATGCTGTCATTGTCAGCAGCTACCGCCATTTGAATCCCACTATCAAAATAAGGATCTGAGAAATCAAAGTTCTCTTTGCGCTCTTCTGTGATACTCATTCCTGCAATCATTCCGTCCAACTGATTGGACAAAACACCTTGGATGGAAGGATCAAAACCGAGTGGACGTAAATCAACTGCAAAACCTTGATCTTCAGCGATCGCGTTTAATAAATCTATATCGATCCCTACATATTCATTATTTTCATTCTTGAATTCGAAAGGAGCAAATGTTAAATCTGTTCCTATCTTATACGTAGTTTCCTCCGCACTTGCTGACTTTACTGATAGCGTAAAAATGCTGATAATCAGCGCGATTAAAGCGAAGGACATGTGTTTTCTTTTCAAGAAAATTCCCCCTTTAGATATAACGTATTTATAGATTATATGGATTTTTTCTTCAACACACAAGTCTTTCTCTTTAAAAATATGACAAAATTGCTTAAACCTCACATCAGATGTTAGAAAATCAAACATGTTAAGTTATGCCTAATCGCATGAAACTTTCATAGCAAATGATGGCGAAAGTATGTTCGCTATGATATACTTATTTATGGAAAAGCGGCAGCGAGTTTTTCTTTTTTTGTTGTCGTTTAGAATAATCGAGGGGGAATGAAGATGATCGAAAGAACAACTTCCCATGAATTTGACTTAGTATCAAAATATCAACCAGCTGGGGATCAACCAGAAGCGATCCATCAATTGGTTGATGGGGTGGTCGGTGGAAAAAAAGCACAGATTTTGTTGGGAGCCACTGGGACCGGTAAGACTTATACGATTTCTAATCTAATTAAGGAAGTCAATAAACCGACATTGATCATTGCCCATAATAAAACACTGGCTGGACAATTATATGGCGAGTTCAAGGACTTTTTCCCAAATAATGCGGTCGAGTACTTTGTCAGTTACTATGATTACTATCAACCAGAAGCGTATGTTCCTTCCAGTGATACATACATCGAAAAAGACTCCAGTGTCAACGATGAAATCGATAAGCTGCGTCACTCGGCCACAAGTTCTTTATTAGAGAGAAACGATGTGATCGTTGTAGCTTCTGTCTCTTGTATTTTCGGTTTAGGTTCGCCGATCGAGTATGCCAGACAGGTTGTTTCTTTACGAGTAGGGATGGAAAAGTCTCGCGATCAACTATTAAAAGAATTGATCGAGATCCAATTTGAACGAAACGACATCGATTTTCAACGGGGGCGTTTTCGCGTACGTGGCGATGTTGTGGAGATTTTCCCAGCTTCTCGTGATGAGCGAGCGTTACGCATTGAGTTTTTTGGCGATGAAATCGATCGGATTCGTGAAGTCGATGCCTTGACGGGCGAGATCATGAGTGACACCGAACATGTGTCGATCTTTCCAGCAACTCACTTTGTGACCAATGAAGACCATATGGAACATGCGATTGCTTCGATCCAATGTGAACTCGATGAACGACTGAAAGTTTTGCGAGCAGAAAATAAGCTGCTGGAAGCACAGCGTTTAGAGCAGCGAACCAACTATGATATTGAAATGATGCGAGAAATGGGGTATACCTCAGGGATCGAAAACTACTCTCGCCACATGGATGGACGAAAAGAAGGCGAACCGCCTTATACGTTATTGGATTTCTTTCCTGATGACTTTCTGATCGTTATTGATGAATCCCACGTGACCATGCCGCAAGTTCGTGGGATGTATAATGGTGACCGTGCTAGAAAACAAATGTTAGTGGATTATGGTTTCCGTTTGCCTTCTGCACTGGATAACCGTCCGCTACGCTTGGAAGAATTTGAGAAGCATGTCAACCAAATCGTCTATGTTTCAGCAACACCTGGACCATATGAATACGATCAAACCGATACCGTCATTCAACAAATCATTCGTCCGACTGGTCTGTTAGATCCGGTGATCGAAGTACGACCGATCATGGGTCAAATTGACGACCTTGTAGGAGAAATCAATGAGCGAGTCGAGCGAAATGAACGGGTCTTTGTCACGACCTTGACGAAAAAAATGTCTGAAGATTTGACGGATTACTTTAAAGAATTAGGGATCAAAGTCAAATACTTGCACAGTGACATCAAAACATTGGAACGAACAGAGATCATTCGCGACCTGCGTCTCGGTGAATTTGATGTACTGGTCGGAATCAACTTATTGCGAGAAGGGTTAGACGTCCCAGAAGTTTCCCTGGTTGCGATCCTTGATGCCGATAAGGAAGGCTTCTTGCGCAGCGAGCGTTCATTAGTCCAAACGATCGGACGAGCAGCTCGTAACTCAGAAGGAAAAGTAATCATGTACGCCGATAAAATGACCGATTCGATGCAGCGAGCGATCGACGAAACAGCGCGACGCCGAAGTATTCAAGAAGCCTATAACGAAGAACATGGAATCGTACCGAAAACCATCATCAAAGAGATTCGCGATCTGATCGCAATCACGAAAGTGGCGGAAGAAACTGGCGAATACACCGCGACTTCTTATGAAGAGCTGAGTCGTGAAGAAAAAGCAACCTTGTTGTTGAAATTAGAAAAAGAAATGAAAGATGCTGCGAAAGCACTGGATTTTGAAACGGCTGCTACCTTGAGAGATACTATTCTTGAGCTAAAAGCTGCTGATTAGAAGGAGAAACAATATGGCAAATGATAAAATCGTGATCCATGGGGCACGGGCCCATAATTTAAAAAATATCGATGTGACGATTCCCAGAGACCAGCTCGTTGTTGTAACTGGTCTTTCGGGTTCAGGGAAAAGCTCCTTAGCATTTGATACGTTGTATGCCGAAGGACAGCGCCGATATGTCGAAAGTCTATCGGCGTATGCTCGTCAGTTTTTAGGGCAAATGGATAAACCCGACGTAGATAGCATTGATGGACTTAGTCCAGCGATTTCTATCGATCAAAAAACCACCAGCAAGAACCCGCGATCAACAGTGGGGACGGTTACTGAAATCAATGATTATCTGCGGCTTCTTTACGCCAGAATCGGTCACCCAATCTGTCCCAATGATCATATTGAGATTACTAGTCAGTCGGTTGAGCAGATGGTGGATGAAGTTTTGGCATTACCAGAACGCACCAAGATCCAATTGTTGGCACCTATCGTTTATCAAAAGAAAGGGCAGCACAAAAAAGTCTTCGAACGTATCCAAAGAGAAGGTTATGTTCGGATGCGGGTGGATGGCGAAGTCTATGATGTCTCAGAAGCGCCTGAATTAGAAAAAAATAAAAAGCATGATATTGCCATCATCATTGACCGAATCGTTGTAAAGGAAGGCATCCGTTCTCGTCTGTTTGATTCCTTTGAAGCGGCATTACGTTTAGCTGATGGCTATGCGGTAGTCGATGTGATTGGTCAAGAAGAGATGCTTTTCAGTGAACATTATTCTTGCCCGTATTGTGGCTTTACAGTTGGTGAATTAGAGCCACGGCTCTTTTCATTCAATGCGCCTTTTGGTGCTTGTCCAGACTGTGATGGTCTTGGTGTGAAGCTAGAAGTCGATGTCGACCTAGTGATTCCCGATCAAAGCAAAACGTTGCGTGAAGGCGCACTATTACCTTGGAACCCAATCAGTTCACAGTATTATCCGCAAATGCTGGAACAAGCCTGTCAAGAGTTCAATATCGATATGGACACACCCTTTGAAGAGCTGCCAGAAGAACACAAAGACATTATTTTGAATGGTTCGAATGGCGAAATTTTCCATTTCCATTATGAGAATGATTTCGGTGGCGTGCGTGATGTTGAGGTAGCTTTTGAAGGAATCTTACCAAATATTAAGCGCCGTTATCATGAAACCAACTCTGATTTCACCCGTGATCAAATGCGTTTGTATATGACGGAATTGACTTGTAAAACTTGTCATGGCTATCGTTTGAACCCTCAAGCGCTGTGCGTGCAAGTCAACGGAAAACACATTGGTGAAATGAGCGAGATGGCAATCAACAATGCGTTGAACTTTGTCGAAGAATTGAAACTATCGGAACAAGAGCAAATGATCGCACGTCCGATCGTGAAAGAAGTTGATGATCGTTTAAGCTTCTTGAAAAATGTCGGATTGGACTATTTGACCTTGAGTCGTGCATCAGGCACACTCTCTGGTGGGGAAGCGCAACGGATTCGTTTGGCAACACAAATCGGCTCCAATTTGTCTGGGGTGCTTTACATTCTTGATGAGCCATCGATCGGTCTTCACCAACGGGATAACGATCGCTTACTAGATTCATTGCGGAAAATGCGTGATCTTGGGAATACCCTGATCGTCGTTGAGCATGACGAAGACACGATGCGGGCAGCGGACTACTTGATCGATGTCGGTCCAGGTGCAGGACACGCAGGTGGCGAGATCGTCGCTGCAGGCACTCCTGATGAAGTCGCAGCCAATGCGTCTTCCTTAACAGGTCAGTACTTATCAGGAAAACGACAAATCCCGACACCAACGGAACGCCGCAAAGGCAATGGTGAAAAGATTCGTGTGACCGGTGCTTCTGAGAATAACTTGAAAAACATTTCGGTCGATTTTCCATTAGGAAAGTTCGTCGCCGTTACTGGGGTCTCTGGCTCTGGTAAATCGACATTAGTCAACGAAATTTTAAAAAAAGCCTTGGCGCAAAAAATCAATCGGAATTCGAATAAGCCTGGTCGCTTTAAAACCATTACTGGTTATGAAGCGATTGAGAAATTGATCGATATCGATCAAAGCCCTATCGGTCGGACGCCTCGAAGCAATCCAGCAACGTATACCAGTGTCTTTGATGACATTCGCGATTTATTTGCTAAAACCAATGAGGCGAAAGTCCGTGGTTATAAAAAAGGCCGCTTTAGTTTTAATGTAAAAGGTGGACGCTGTGAAGCATGTAAAGGGGACGGAATCATCAAGATCGAGATGCACTTCTTACCTGATGTCTACGTACCTTGTGAGGTTTGTCATGGCAAACGTTATAACTCAGAAACGTTAGAAGTTCATTACAAAGGAAAAAATATTTCGGAAATCTTAGATATGACCGTGGAAGATGCAGTGGAATTTTTCCAACATATTCCTAAAATCCATCGAAAATTGCAAACGATCGTCGATGTCGGTCTAGGTTATGTCACGATGGGACAACCAGCGACTACTTTGTCTGGTGGGGAAGCGCAACGGATGAAGCTTGCCAGTGAACTGCACAAAAATTCCAATGGCAAGAGTTTTTATATCTTAGATGAACCGACGACTGGTCTGCATACGGATGATATTGCCCGTTTGTTGAAAGTTTTGGAACGATTTGTCGACGCTGGCAATACCGTTTTAGTGATCGAACACAACTTGGATGTCATCAAATCAGCGGACCATGTGATTGATCTAGGTCCAGAAGGTGGCGAAGGCGGTGGAACGATCATTGCAACTGGTACACCAGAAGAAATTGCTGCGGTTTCTGAAAGCTACACCGGTCATTATTTGAAAAAAGTCCTTTAAGCAAGGAAAAGAGCACTCACTTTTTTACTTGTCTGTCAATAGGTTTCGCTAAAGTTTAAGGAAGCGTGAAATATCTGCAAATTTCATGATAAGGGCTTGAAATCAAAATTTTATTTGATAGAATAGCAATAGGTATACGTATATTCGCATTGAATAAACTGCCTATAAGTTCTATCCGTTCAAAGTGGGAGAAAGCAATCAAAGATAGATACTTTGATTGCTTTTTTCTTTGTGGTATTATAATTCTATTGTAATTAAACGAAACGAGAGAGGTCGTTTTTCGTATTCAAAAGAGAGAGTGATTTTTGATGAGTCAGGAAAATTTTCTTCCCATATTATTAGGAAGCGATATGAATGTTTATGGTATGGCCAGAGCATTCCACGAAGCATATGGCATTCAATCAGTTGCTTATGCTGGTGCGGAACTTGCGCCAACCCGCTTTAGTAAAATTGTTACAATCAATCAAGTGGAAGGTTTTGACCATGATCCAGGATTCACTGAGACGTTGATCAAGTTAGGAAAAAATACTTACAACGATCCTGCCATGAAATATTTATTGATTCCTTGCGGCGATGGCTATGCAGAACTGTTAGCGAAGCATAAAGAAGAATTGAAGCCTTATTATACCTTTATTGCCAATGACTATTCCCTATTAAAACGGTTGATCAATAAAGTCAGTTTTTACGAAGTTTGCGAGGAATATGGCTTGCCTTATCCTAAGACCTTCATTTTAACACCTGAACTGTTGACGGAAGGAACGTTCAAAGGAGAGCTGCCTTTTGATTTTCCTGTGGCTTTGAAACCAGCAAATAGTGTCGCGTGGCTGTCAGTTGATTTTGAAGGGCGCAAAAAAGCCTTCATTATTGACAATCGAACAGAATTTGAAGAAATCGTTTCTCGCATTTATCAAGCGGGTTATCAATATGAAATGATCGTCCAAGATTTTATTCCTGGCGATGACAGCAACATGCGGGTCTTAAATGCCTATGTTGATGAGAATCACGAAGTTCGCGTGATGGGTTTAGGTCATCCTTTATTAGAGGATCCAACGCCTGGAGCTGTTGGGAATTATGTCGTGATCATTCCAGATGAAAATGATCAAATCTATCAAATGATCCGTAAGTTTTTAAAAGAGATCGAATATGTTGGATTTGCGAATTTTGATTTGAAATATGATGCGCGAGACGGGCAATATAAATTATTTGAAATCAACTTGCGTCAAGGAAGAAGCAGTTTCTTTATTACCTTAAGCGGATTGAATCTGGCGAAGTTCATCACAGAGGATTTAGTCTTCGAAAAACCATACACAGAAACGGTTTATGGCAAAGCTGACGCACCTGAAGCGAAATTATGGCTAGGGGTACCAAAAAATATTTTCTTGACTTATGCAAAAGAAAATCCTGCGAAAGAACGAGCAAAAAAATTATTAGCAGAAAATCGCTGGGGAACGACTGTCTTTTACAAAGAAGACTTATCTCTAAAGCGTTGGATTCTATTAAAGAGAATGTTCCATCTGTACAACAAACGATTCAAAACGTATTTCCATACGAAAGAAGGCTAGAAGATGGAGAATTTTTTTAGTATTTTAGGCGGCATGGGAACGTTAGCGACTGAAAGTTTTGTCCGCATTTTAAACCGACGGACACAGACCCATAAAGACCAAGATTACTTGAACTATGTTTTATTCAATCATGCGACAGTCCCAGATCGGACGGCATATATTTTAGACAACACGTTAGAAAACCCTGTTCCATATTTAATGGACGACATCGAAAAACAAAATTTGTTAAAGCCAAATTTTATTGTGTTGACTTGTAACACCGCCCATTATTTTTTTGATGAGCTGCAAGCTGCCACTGAGATCGAGATTTTGCATATGCCTCGTGAGGCTGCGAAAATCGTTTTTGAAAAAGGCGTCACTGGAAAAGTGGCCTTTCTTGGGACAGAAGGCAGTGTCAAAGCCGGCATCTATGAGAAAGAATTGCGGAAGTTAGGACTTGACGTCTATCTTCCAGAACCGACGATCCAAAAAAAGGTCAATACATTGATCTATGATCGAATCAAAGAAAATGATCATTTGGATCAAGAACTTTACTTTGAGATACTGGAAGAAGTCACCGAACGTATCGGCTGTGAAAGCGTAGTGCTTGGATGTACCGAGTTGTCCTTGATGGATGAATTTGTGACTGATAATCCGTATCCAGTCGTCGATGCCCAATCGATTTTAGTTGATCGGACGATCGAAAAAGCATTGGCAAATCGCCAAGCAATCTAAGGCTGATAGCGACGTTAGCGGCATTTTTTGAGCTAACGTCTTTTTTTATACCGGTGTTCCAATGATACGCCCGGCATGATATAATAGAGTTGTTTCAGAAAGGAGTTTTACCTATGACTGAAGTGGATCATTTAGAATTGGTCATTATCACTGGGATGAGCGGAGCCGGCAAAACGGTCGCGATCCAGAGTTTTGAAGATATGGGGTACTTTTGTATCGATAATATGCCCCCAAGCTTGATCCCTAAATTTTGGGAACTGATCAAAGAATCAGGAAAAGTGACAAAAATTGCCTTAGTTGTCGATCTGCGTTCAAGATCGTTTTTTGAAGAAATCCAAAGTATGCTGATCGATATTGAAAACACGAATTTTATCGACACACGGATGCTCTTTTTAGATGCATCGGACAATGAATTGGTGTCAAGATACAAAGAAACGAGAAGAGCACATCCATTAGCGATGGATGGCTTAGTTACGGAAGGGATTCGCAAAGAGCGAGCGATCTTAAACGATTTGAAGACGCGTGCCAGTATTGTTATCGACACAACGACCCTGACCCCACGGCAACTGAGAGAAAAAATCAATCAAGAATTTCGTGCTTCTCATGAAACAGGGTTTCGTATTGAAATACTTTCGTTTGGCTTCAAGTATGGCTTGCCGATCGATGCTGATATTGTGATGGATGTTCGTTTCTTACCGAATCCCCATTACATTCCAGAGTTGCGTCCTTTAACGGGTAAAGATGAACCCGTGTATGAGTACGTCATGTCTTTTCCAGAAACGGAAGAATTCTATCAGCAATTTAGTACACTGTTGCAAACGATCATGCCAGGCTATGTCAAGGAAGGCAAAAGCAGCTTGACGGTGGCTATCGGCTGTACTGGGGGCCAACACCGTTCCGTTGCATTATCTGAGCGCATCGGTGCGGTTTTGGCAGAAGACTATCGCGTCAATATTACTCATCGCGACAAAGATAAGCGTAAAGAGACGGTGAATCGTTCATGAAAATGAAAACGTACCGGATCAGAAAGCCGAAGATCGTTGTGGTAGGTGGCGGAACTGGGTTACCAGTCATCCTGAAGAGCTTGCGGAATCAGGGTGTCGACATCACAGCGATCGTTACGGTCGCTGATGATGGCGGTAGCAGCGGCGAGATTCGCAATTTGGTTTCCTCTATCTCGCCACCGGGGGATCTGCGCAATGTTTTGGCGGCTCTATCTGATATGCCGCAACTGTATAATGATATTTTTCAATACCGTTTTAAAGCCGAAGACAAATTTTTAGCCAATCATGCCCTGGGGAACTTGATTATTGCGGCGATTGCTGAAATGCGCAGCAGTACCTATGAAGCCATTCAAATTTTGTCAAAAATCATGCATATCGATGGACGAGTTTATCCTTCGTCAGATCTGCCATTGGTGTTGCACGCTGTTTTTAAAGACGGCACCGAAGCGGTAGGAGAGTCCAAGATCGCGGTTGATCGCAAAACGATCGATCGGGTCTTTGTTCGTAATCAAGAAAATAATGATGAGCCGAAAGCAGCTCGTAAAGTTGTTTCTTCAATTATGGAGGCAGATATGATCGTCTTGGGTCCTGGTAGTCTCTTTACTAGTATTTTGCCCAATCTCATGATTAGCGAGATCGGCCAAGCAATGTTGGAAACAAAAGCTGAAACGGTTTATATTTGTAATATCATGACCCAAAAAGGTGAAACTGAACACTTTAGTGATGCCGACCATGTGCGGGTCCTGCATAAGCATTTAGGCAAACCCTTTATTGATACGGTGTTAGTCAACACCGAGAAAGTTCCAGAAGGGTATATGGACCCAGAGATTTATGATGAATATCTTGTACAAGTGAAACACGATTTCCAAGGACTGCGAGAAGAAGCCAGCCGTGTCATTTCAGCTGACTTTCTGGAGCTTAGAGATGGCGGAGTTTTTCATGACGGAGATAAAGTGATTGAAGAACTTCTACGTATCGTTTACGGGGCCAAAATCTAAGAAAGGAGGGATTTTTTTATGTCCTTTGCAGCAGAAGTAAAAAAAGAATTGACCGCATTAGAAGTTCATCGCGAACATGCCAAGGCAGAATTGGCCGCTTTGATTCGGATGAATGGGTCATTAAGTATCAACAACCAACAATTTGTTTTAAACGTTCAAACAGAAAACGCGGCGATTGCCAGACGCATCTATTCGTTACTAAAAGATCATTACGACGTGCGCAGCGAATTGCTGGTCCGTCGTAAAATGAAATTAAAAAAGAACAACGTTTACATCGTTCGTTTGAAGCAAGATACACAGCGCGTGCTTTTGGACTTAGATATCATGGACGGGCTGATGTTTCAAAGCCATGTTTCTGATGAGATCATGGGCAATACTCAAAAAATGCGTTCCTATTTACGAGGCGCTTTCATGGCATCTGGGTCCATCAACAATCCAGAAACCAGCCGCTATCATTTAGAGATCTATTCCATCTACGAGGAGCATAACCAAGATATTTGCGATATGCTAAACGCATATGGATTGAATGCCCGTGCATTAGAACGCAGAAATGGGTATATCTCTTACTTGAAAGGCGCTGAGAAAATCGCTGATTTTTTGACACTGATCGGTGCCACCAATTCCATGCTGAAATTCGAGGACGTGCGGATCGTGCGTGATATGCGTAACTCAGTCAACCGTTTGGTGAATTGCGAAACCGCCAATATGAACAAAACGATCGACGCTGCTTCGAAGCAGATCGACAATATCGAATTTATTCAAGATCGAGTTGGCTTGCAAGCTTTACCTGAAAAGCTGCAAGAAATCGCCGAATTACGTTTGGAACATCCCGAGGTCAGCTTGAAAGAGCTAGGAGAAATGATTCCATCAGGAGCGATCTCGAAATCAGGAATCAATCATCGCATTCGCAAAATCAATGAATTTGCGGATCATTTGCGTGAACAAGTCAGTTAATCTAAGTAGTGAATGAAATCAAAAAAGCAGGAGCTTGCATTTGACATGGATTTTAGTGTCAAATCAGCTCCTGTTTTTTGTTAGAGGTTATTCATTGATCAATGCAGTTAATTCCTCAGCAGAGATCGATTCATCAAAAATGTGCCCATCTAAGATAATCGTTGGCACAAATTGAATGTTGGCGTTTTTCGCTTCTTCCACAATTTCTCCTGCGATCGCAGGATGGTTTTGTTCAGATAGCCCTAAGGTATTTTTCGCATATTCTGCCACTTCAGGTAAAGATAAATGCCCCCATTCGTCTTGTGTTTGATAAATTTTTGTGATCTCAGCGATCGTTGCCTGAGGATCTGTACTGGAAACAAAGCGGTGCATCACATTGCCTCGTTGCAATGATTCTTTTTCTTTGTCGAATAGTTTGATGACACGGCGTAGTTTCCCAGCTGCGACAGCTTCACCTAAGATCGGTAACGATTCCTCAAACCATTGCCGACAGTAAGGGCAGCGCAAATTCATAAATTCGACGATCGGTTTAGCTGATGGATCTCCGATATGTATCCCTGTTACCGCATTTGTTTCTTGTGCTTTGATGATTGAAATATCCATTAAGATTCCTCCTTTTTCTTTTAGTTTACCGAAGTTTCTGCTGAAAGAAAAGCCTCAGGTCTTTTGATTTAAGTCTGTGAAAAGAGGGGGAGAATGAGCTGAATACTATGTATTTCGTTTCACGAAATTATGAAAAATCCCCTGACTGTGCTTTTATATTCCTTGATTTTCAGCTATAATGAATTGTGTTTTATTGTGCAAAATGATGATTAAAGGAAGTTATATAGATGAGAAAAAGAAAAACAATGGATGGCAATACGGCAGCAGCCTATATTTCCTATGCCTTTACGGAACTTGCGGCGATCTATCCGATAACCCCTAGTTCAACCATGGCTGAATTAGTGGATCAGTGGTCTGCTCAAGGAAAGCATAATCTTTTTGGGCAGCCGGTGAAAGTGGTTGAAATGCAATCTGAAGCAGGGGCGGCTGGTGTGGTTCACGGCTCATTAAAAACGGGCGCCTTAACGACGACCTATACGGCATCCCAGGGACTTTTATTAATGGTACCAAATATGTACAAGATTGCTGGGGAAATGCTGCCAGGCGTCTTTCATGTCGCCAGCCGAGCAGTGACCACCAATGCCTTGAATATTTTCGGAGATCATACCGATGTAATGGCCACCCGACAAACAGGCTTTGCTATGTTAGCGGAAAGCAGTGTCCAAGAAGTAATGGATTTAGCGCCAGTCGCTCATTTAGCAGCTATCGAAGCCAATATCCCATTTTTAAACTTTTTTGATGGGTTTCGAACCAGTCATGAGATTCAAAAAATAGAGGTCTTAGATTATGAGGAATTGGCGCAGTTGGTCAATCATGAAAAATTGGCTACTTTTCGACAAAAAGCCATGAACCCGAATCACCCGACGACGAGTGGAACGAATCAAAATCCTGATATCCATTTTCAACAGCGGGAAACGATCAATCAGCATTATCAAACATTGCCTGAGATCGTTCGTTTTTACATGAAAAAAATCAATGCTTTAAGAGGAACCAACTATGATTTAGTGGATTATTATGGTGCTTCGGACGCCGAAGAAGTCATCGTTTCGATGGGGTCCTCGACGCAAACGATCCAGCAAACGGTGGATCATTTATGCGCTTCAGGCCGCAAGGTGGGGGTCTTGTCGATCCATTTGTATCGACCATTCCCACTAGAAGTCTTCTTAGAAAAACTGCCTGCTACCGTTAAAAGTATCGCTGTATTGGATCGCAGCAAAGAACCTGGTGCCAATGGCGAGTCTTTGCTTTTGGATGTGCAAAGTGCCATGTATGATGCAGCGATTCGGCCGACGATCATTGGTGGACGCTATGGTCTTGGGTCAAAAGATGTGACGCCTGATCAAATCGTTGCCGTTTATGACGAATTGCTCAAGCCAAAAGCGAGCCAAAAGAAACGCTTCACCATTGGGATCACGGATGATGTGACGCAATTGTCGTTGCCATCAAAGGGCACGCTAGATCTAACTGATCCATCCACCTTCCAAGCGAAATTCTGGGGATTCGGCTCTGACGGGACCGTCGGGGCAAATAAGTCAGCAATCAAAATCATCGGTGACCATACCGAAAAATATGTACAAGGCTATTTCCATTATGATTCGAAAAAATCTGGTGGTCTAACGGTTTCTCATCTGCGATTTGGGGACACCCCCATTCGTTCTACCTATTTGATCGAACACGCGGATTTCGTTGCGTGTCATACGCCTGCGTATTTGCATACGTATGATTTGCTGAAAGGACTCAAAAAAGGCGGAACCTTTTTATTAAATACGACCTGGTCACAAGAGCAAATCTTAAAAAATCTACCGAAGAAAATGAAACGTTATCTTGCTGAAAACGAGATCCGTTTTTATACCATCAACGCCATGCAGTTGGCAATGGAAGTCGGCTTAGGTGGGCGGATCAATACCGCGATGGAAACAGCCTTCTTTTACTTGGCAAACATCATTCCGACCGAGAAAATCTTGCCGATTTTAAAAGAAGAGGCGTTGAAAAGTTATCGGCACAAATCGATGGCGATCGTTGAAAAGAACCAAGCAGCCATCGATCGCACCATCGAATTATTACAAGAAATCCCTGTTCCAAGCAAGTGGGCAACGATCGAAGTGCCGAAGAGGACATCGACTGCTACAACACAATTTGTGCGGGAAATCGTGGAACCCATCAACCGTCAAGAAGGCAACCAACTAAGCGTGGGAACCCTCGTACGAAATCAAATGACTGAAGGGGTGATCCCTGTCGGGACAACAGCGGTTGAGAAGCGGGGCATCGCTGTTGAAGTGCCCGAGTGGCTATCAGATCGCTGTACCATGTGCAATGAGTGTGCCTTTGTCTGTCCTCATGCGGCGATCCGTCCGTTTTTGGCAGATGAAGATGAATTAACCGAAGCACCTGAAGGCTTTATCGTCAGAGAGATGCGAGGCGCGAATGGGCAAAAATATCGAATTCAAGTTTCCGTTGAAGATTGTACAGGTTGCGGCCTTTGTGTGGAAGCATGTCCCGCCAAAGGGAAAGCTTTGACGATGCGTCCTTACGAAGAACAAAAAGAACAAGCTTTAAATTGGGCTTTTGCGATGACTTTACGTCAAAAAGAAAATCCAGCAAAACCAGGAACTGTTTTGGGCTCTCAATTCAATAAACCTTTGTTGGAGTTCTCTGGTGCTTGTGCGGGCTGTGGGGAAACCCCCTATGTGAAACTATTGACCCAAATGTTTGGTGATCGCATGATGATCGCCAATGCGACCGGCTGCTCTTCGATTTGGGGTGGAACCTCACCAGTATCCCCTTATACAACCAATCACTTAGGACAAGGGCCAGCTTGGTCAAACTCGTTGTTTGAAGACAATGCCGAATATGGCTATGGCATGTTCTTAGCCAACCAAACCCGACGGGAGAAATTAGCAGCCCAGCTGCAGTCGTTGAAAGCCAATGTATCAGAAGAATTGCAGGCTTTGATTGATGATTGGGACCTTCATCGAGAAGAAAGTGCTGGGACGCAGCAGCGAGCAGCAAAATTGATCGCCGCCTTAGAAGCTGAAGCTGCCACAACACCTCAGCTGAACAAAATCTTGCAGGAGAAAGATTTGTTTGTTAAGCCAAGCCAATGGATGATAGGCGGTGACGGCTGGGCATATGATATTGGGTTTGGCGGTATCGATCATGTTCTCGCTTCTGGTGCAGACGTCAATATTCTCGTGTTAGATAATGAAGTCTATTCTAATACAGGGGGGCAAGTCTCTAAAGCGACACCGACTTCGGCCATTGCTAAATTCGCTGCGAGTGGCAAGTTTGTTTCCAAAAAAGATTTAGGAATGATGGCGATGACCTACGGACATGTCTATGTCGCACAAATCGCATCTGGTGCCAATCAAATGCAAACGATCAAAGCCTTTGAAGAAGCCGAGCGGTTCCCAGGACCGTCAATCATCATTGCCTATACGCCATGTATCACCCACGGTCTTGCAGGCGGAATGCGTAAATCCTTGAAAGAAGCACAAGAAGCAGTTGCGTCGGGGTATTGGAGTCTCTACCACTATAACCCGCTGTTGGCAGAAAAAGGGAAACAGCCAATGACACTCGATTTCAAAAAGCCAGCATTTGATCAAATGCCTGCCTTTATGCAGACACAAGTTCGATTTGCATCCTTGCAGTCTGCCAATCCGAATGCGGCGCAAGCATTGTTTGAAAAAACCGTTTCAGATGCGAAAACTCGTTTCTACAACTATGCCCGCTTAGCAGGTCAAGAAGAAAAAATACGAGCAAAGCTTGAAAAAAAGGTAAGTACTGATGCAGAACAACCAACGGCAGTAAAAACGGAGCGTGTACGAAGAGAAAAACAGCCGTTAAGCGAAGAACAGCTCGCTGAAAGAGCAGCACGGCGTGCAGCGCGCGCAAAGCGCCGTCAGCAAGAGTAATCGCTCGCTGAGAAATGACCCTGAAAAACGGTTTGACCCGTTTTTTAGGGTCATTTGTTGTTTTTCCTAAGAAATGAGTGCAAGAAGCTCGTTTAGATGAAATCTTCTAAGACCTTTGACAAACAATGATTTCAGGATAATGGTAAACTAAGTAAAAGAGCTGTTTATTTTTTCAAAACTTTTTCATAAATTTGTTTTTTTTCAAATCTTTGAAGAGGTCCTATGTTATACTATTATCTGAAGTCTTAAGAATAAAGGAAGGCTGTTTATGTTGATAAATTTCAGGGATTTTTTTAATTTAGATTATTGGAGAGAATTGCTCTCATTTGATATATTTTCTTGGTCATTTTTAGTAAATGTTTTAGATGTGATCGTTGTTTGGTACTTGGTTTATAAGCTGATCCAGCTTGTACGAGGAACAAAAGCGATCCAGTTGTTTAAAGGCGTCGGCCTATTCATTGTTCTAAGGTTTTTGGCAGGTATCGTAGGATTAAAGACGCTATCTTGGTTGATGGATCAAGTCATCACGTATGGGGTGATCGCCGCGATTGTTATTTTCCAACCAGAAATTCGACGAGGGCTGGAGCATCTTGGCCGTAGCTCTTTCTTCAAGACTTCTAAGAATGAAAAACGACGGGATGAAGTGTTGGTCCAAGCGTTGGACAAAGCTGTTCAATATATGGCAAAACGAAAAATCGGTGCATTGATCACGATCGAACGGACGACGGGGTTAGAAGAATATATTGAAACGGGGATTCCTTTAGATGCGGACGTGACGGGCGAATTACTGATCAATATTTTTATTCCCAATACACCGCTACACGATGGTGCAGTCATCTTAAGAGATGATAAGATCGCTGTTGCTAGTGCCTACTTACCACTGTCAGAAAGTCCGTTGATTCCCAAAGAATTTGGGACGCGCCATCGAGCGGCTGTCGGGATTTCAGAAGTTAGTGATGCGTTGACCATTATCGTCTCAGAGGAGACGGGAGACGTCAGTATTACCCTGAATAATCGGATGCTTACTGAGCTTTCGCGACAAGAGTATCTCGACGTGTTGAATCGCGAATTAGTGCCAGAAGAAAAGCCTGGTAAACGCAACTTGCTGCAATCTTTCTTTGAAGGGGTCAACAAAGGAGGAAGAAAATGATCAAGAAAGAACGTCGTCAAAACGTATTTTATGGTATACTAGCGCTGTTCTTTAGTCTGGTTCTGTTTTTCATCGCCAGCGGATCAAGCCTGCAAGTCAACCTTGCAGGAACTTCAAATCCTTATGAGGAAGAGATCGATAATGTACCGATTCAGACCACCTATGACACAGATGAATACTTTATCCAAGGATTTGAAACAACAGTAGACGTGACTTTGTCTAGTCGAAATCGGGTGCAATTGAATGCTGAACGTAGCGAGGAAACGCGGAGCTTTCGAGTAGTTGCTGATTTGACTGGACTCGATGAAGGAACCCATGAGGTCCCTTTAGAAGTGAAAAATCTTAGCTCAAGTGTGACAGCCGAAATCGAACCCAAAACCGTCACTGTGACGATTGAGAAAAAAGTCACCCAAACGTTTACCGTTGAGCCAGTCATCTCGACTGATGGAGCAACGAGTGGTTACGGCGTTGATTCAATGAGTGTTGAACCGCAAGAAGTAGAGATCACTACTGGCGACAAGACACTGGCAGAAATCGACCGAGTGGTAGCGATCGTGAATCCAGATGATATTACTGGCGATTCGATCACGGTGGATGGAACGATCGAGGCTTGGGATAGTGAAAACAATCCTTTAGCGATCATTCCTGAGCCAGATTCGGTCGATGTGGCATTGATGATGGAAGCACCAAGCAAAGAAATTGAATTGTTTGTCACTCAACAGGGGACAACACCAGATGGGATATCTCATTACATCTACCGGATGAGTAGTATCAGTGCGGTGCTAACAGGACCACAAAGTATTTTGGATGAGACCCAGCAGATCGGTGTCCCAGTGGATGTTAGTGAGATCACAACCACGACCGAACGGACAGTAACGATTCCAGTACCAGAGGGAACAACGATCAATCCAACAGTAGTGACGATCCAAATCACTCCGGTTGCAGAAACAACTACTGAGAATCAATCAAACAATGATGGCGATGAAGCAACGAACAGTGCGAATTCTCAAGCCAATTCTTCGACAGTCGACACGACGCAAGAACAAACAGAGAATTCCGCAAGCAGCACGACGACAAGCAGTTCTTAGTCGTTTGACTGTAGAGAATG
Organism: Candidatus Enterococcus avicola; assembly: GCF_047470845.1. Lineage (NCBI taxonomy): Bacteria > Bacillati > Bacillota > Bacilli > Lactobacillales > Enterococcaceae > Enterococcus > Candidatus Enterococcus avicola. The sequence goes on from NZ_JBLGTY010000003.1 coordinate 286,744, forward strand.
AATAAGAGAGGTTATAAAAATGGGAAAATATTTTGGTACTGATGGTGTTAGAGGAGAAGCAAACAAGGAGTTGACACCTGAATTAGCATTTAAATTAGGTCGTTACGGCGGCTATGTATTAAGTCAACATGAAACTGGTGACCGCCGTCCCCGCGTTTTGGTGGGACGGGACACACGGATTTCTGGACAGATGCTAGAAAATGCATTGATCGCTGGACTATTATCTGTCGGGATCGAGGTATTTCAATTAGGTGTTATTTCTACACCGGGTGTTGCGTACTTGACGAAAGTGCAAAAAGCGAGTGCAGGTGTAATGATCTCTGCCTCTCACAATCCTGCACAAGACAATGGCATCAAGTTTTTCGGGAATGATGGCTTTAAATTAGTCGATGAACAAGAAGCTGAAATTGAAGCATTACTTGATGCGCCGGAAGACACACTTCCACGTCCTTCTGCCGATGGCTTAGGAACGGTGGATGAGTTTCCAGAAGGGTTGTTGAAATACTCTCAATTTCTACGTCAAACGATTCCTGATGATTTGGAAGGAATCACGGTGTGTGTTGATGCAGCAAATGGCGCAACAGCAACAAGTGTCAATCGTTTGTTTGCCGATCTAGAAACAGAATTCTTCACAATGGGGACGTCTCCAGACGGGTTGAACATTAATGATGGTGTGGGATCGACTCACCCTGAAGCGTTAGCTGAATTTGTCGTTGAAAAAGGGGCGGATGCTGGTCTTGCGTTTGATGGAGATGGTGATCGGGTCATCGCAGTAGATGAACTAGGAAACATCGTTGATGGCGATAAAATCATGTATATCTGTGCGAAATATTTAGCGGAGCAAAAGCGCTTGAACCAAGGAACGATCGTGACAACAGTCATGAGCAATTTAGGGTTCCATAAAGCAGTGGAAGCAATTGGACTGAAAGATGTCATCACACAAGTCGGTGACCGTTATGTCGTCGAAGAAATGCGTAAAAACGATTATAATTTTGGTGGCGAGCAATCAGGTCACATGATTTTCTTGGATTTCAATACGACAGGTGACGGTTTGCTATCAGGAATTCAACTATTGAATATCATGAAACAAACGGGCAAGAAACTGTCGGAATTAGCAGGAGAGGTAACGATCTATCCACAAAAACTTGTCAACATTCGAGTGACAGATAAAAATGGCGCGATGGATGTTCCAGCTATCCGTAAAATCGTGGAAGAGACAGAAGCAGAAATGAACGGCGAAGGCCGTATCTTGGTTCGTCCTTCAGGAACAGAACCATTGCTTCGGGTGATGGCAGAAGCGCCAACCATTGAAAAAGTCGATTACTATGTAGAAAAAATCGCAGCGGTCGTTCGAGAGGAAATCGGTGCGGAATAAATAAAGAAGTAAGACGACCAAAGGATGTCTTTGGTCGTCTTTTTTGTCTACTTACCAGCAAGAAGCCAACTTGCGAATTAGAGAAACTTGTCAACGATTTTGTCGGCAACGCTTAACAGAGGAGACGCAGTGGGCAAGCCTTGCGAAGGATAGTTGCTTTTAAAAGTCTTTTCGGATTTGTTGTGCAGTAGACAAGAAAAAAAGAACCCCTATGAACGATCGAGTCATCGAACGAGGAGTTCTTTTTATTATACAGAAGATAACCAATTCGGTTTCAATCTTTTAAAAAACTTATTCAACGGTAACGGATTTTGCTAAGTTTCTTGGTTTATCAACGTCGAATCCGCGCTGTAAAGTGGCAAAGTAAGCCAGCAGCTGTGTTGGAACGACTGCCACTAAGCTGGTTACCAATGGGTGAACGCTTGGTAAAATGATTTGATCAGTCGCTTTTGCTAATTCTTGGCTAACGATCACAAGGGTATGAGCCCCACGAGATTCGACTTCTTTCAAATTGCCTCGCGTATGAGAGCCGGTCACTTCTTCCGTGATCACACCGATCACTGGTGTACCTTCTTCGATCAACGCGATGGTGCCGTGTTTTAATTCACCAGCCGCAAAGCCTTCCGCTTGGATATAAGAAATTTCTTTTAATTTCAATGCCGCTTCCATCGATACATAGTAATCATTTCCACGTCCAATGTAAAACGCATTACGGGTTTCGGAAAGGAAATCCTCAGCAAATTGACTGATAACAGCTTTTTCATCCACTAAAGCCTCCATTGCAGAAGCAACGATGCTTAGTTCATGGAAAACATCAAAGTCCAATGCTTCAGGAACAGCTTTTTCATCACCAATGGCTTTTGCTAATAACGTCATCACTGCGATCTGTGCAGTATACGCCTTTGTAGAGGCAACAGCGATTTCTGGACCAGCATGAAGCAATAAGGTATGGTTCGCTTCTCGAGAAAGAGTAGAACCAGCAACGTTGGTAATCGTCAGACTAGGAAGACCTAACTGGTTGATCGTCACTAATACTTGACGGCTATCTGCCGTTTCACCACTTTGTGATAAGAACAAGAAGAAGGGGTTTGCTGACAACAATGGCATGTTGTAGCCAAACTCACTAGATAAATGAACCTCAACAGGGATCTGTGTTAGTTTTTCTAAAATGGCTTTTGCTGCCCAGCCCGCATGATTGCTAGTACCACAAGCAATGATGTAGATCCGATCGCTAGCTAAAAGTTCGTTTTTTAACGCTGGATCGATCACTACTTCACCAGATTCTCCTTGATATTCTTGAATCAAGCGGCGCATCACAGTTGGTTGATCATCGATTTCTTTTAACATGTAGTAAGGGTATGTTCCTTTTTCGATGTCAGTCAGATCTAGTTGTGCTTCATAAGACTCACGGTACACAAGGTTTCCTTTTGGATCTTCAATTTCGATCGCATCGGCTGTTACGGTCACCATTTCGCCATCTTCGATCTCAACAAAGTGAGTCGTTTGATCGAGCATTGCTAAGGCATCGCTGCAGATGACATTGAACCCATCTCCCAAACCGATCAATAAAGGACTTTTGTTTTTGGCAACATAAATGGTTTCTGGATCATTTTTTTCTACTAAGGCAAAGGCATAAGAGCCGCGAATCAAGGACAAAGCTTTTTTAAAGGCTGCTTTGGTCGTGCTGTTGTCTTGCTCCTTCAATGCTTCAATCAAATGAACAACGATTTCCGTATCTGTTTGACCTTCAAATTGGTGGTTGCTTAAATATTCTTGATGAAGCTCTTCAAAGTTTTCTATCACACCGTTATGAACCAACACGAGTGCTTGGTTTGCTGAAGTGTGAGGATGAGCGTTCATTTCTGATGGCTTGCCGTGGGTCGCCCAACGGGTATGTCCGATACCGATCGTTCCTGTTACTTCAGAAGTCACTTTTTCTTCCAAGTTTTTGATTCTTCCTTGGGCTTTAATTAAGTGATCCGAAGTCCGATCAGCGACATAAAGACCTGCTGAGTCATAGCCGCGATACTCTAAGCGTTCCAATCCGTTCAAAATAATTCGTTCTGCATTTGATTTTCCTACGATTCCTACAATTCCACACATAATGATAATCCTACTTTCAAAAAATTTAGTTTGGCATTATGTATTTCTATCTGCGTAGCAAGTCTTTGTCATCACCTTACGATGAGATTTGTTCTTGCCTGTAGAGTGCAGTCCCTAGAGTCATCCGCCGAATGTTTCGATAAACTCTTTCCTCGTCATCTGTTTCCAGATCAGGCGCTATCCTTATTGGTCTATCTATCCTCCTTGTGAGATATTTTATAGAAATACAAGCAATATCATAATATTTATTCCTGTTTCTGTCAACTCAAAGTTATATAAAATTAATTGGTATAGTTATTGGTAAGGTTGGTTTGAACCTGTTTAAAGGAAATCAAAACAGCTGACATAGCTTTGTCGAATAAGATTCCCAAGAAATTTCCTCATAAAGCTATGCTTTTTTTTTTAAGTTCGCTACAATAAAAAAGTAAGAAAGTGAGGGAATGAAATGCCAGAATTTGTAAATTGTATGACTTTTTCAGAGCTAAAGAAAATGGTAGCTGCGATAGAAAAAGATCCTAATGTCACAGATGAAACAAAGGTCATGTTGGATACGGGCTGGGACAGCTTGCAAGAAATTTTACCTGGATCAGTCACCGTGGAAACCGCGCAAACATTCGAAGTCCAGGATGAACTGACAAAGGAATTTTTTGGTGGCTACGTCTTAGCTGAAAAAAGTGAGAAATTTGATGCGGTTGGAGACGAAGAAGCAGTGATCGTCATCAAAAATCTATACTAAAAATGGGAAAGGTGAAAAGTTAGGTGGGAAAATGAATAAAAGAAGATGGATCGCAGCGGCGATCGCAGCAGGGTTATTTATCTGCTCGGGGGTTTTTTCAGTAATCACAAATCGTCCAGAGCAAGAGGAAACTCAAACGCTGCAAGGGTTAAATGCTTTGTTCTATGGAAGTAATGCGATCGAAGAGACAACGTTAGTTGCCGGAGATCAAGACAATCGTATTGTTCGCTTATCTTTAGAAGGAACCATCGCCAGCAGCTCCAGTGGCGGCTTATTCACAACAGAGTCTTATGATCATCAGCGATTTTTAGAAGAACTACGGATGATCCAAGAAGATCCAACTATTGGGGGCATCTTGATGGAAGTCAATACCCCAGGAGGCGGCGTCTATGAAAGTGCGGAGATCGCTCGTGAGTTAGCAAAAATCAAAGAGTTAGGGATTCCAATGTATGTCAGTATGAAAAACATGGCAGCCAGTGGCGGTTATTATATCTCGGCAGGTGCTGATAAAATTTTTGCAACGGATGAAACCATTACTGGTTCAATCGGGGTGATCATGTCAGGGCTAAACTATGCTGGCTTATTCGAAAAGCTAGGGATCGAAGACAATACGTATAAAAGTGGCGCACTAAAAGATGTAGGTTCAGCAACGAGAGAACCCACAGAAGCCGACAAGGAAGTCTTGCAGACCTACGTCGACAATGCCTATGGTCGGTTCGTAAAAATCGTAGCAGAAGGACGCGGCATGACAGAAGAAGCCGTTAGAAAGATCGCTGATGGCCGCATCTATGATGGGCAGCAAGCAGTATCCGTTGGTTTAGTGGATGAAATCGGTTTTCCTGAAGATACATTAGCAGCAATGCAAGCAGATCTAGGCTTGGAAGATGCCGAGATTTTCAGCTATGATGTTTCATCTACTGGATTTGCTTCTACTTGGTTAGGTTCAAGTTTAGCCGAACTACAAGGATTAAAAGAATCAAACACAGAGCGAGTGATCCAATTGATGGAAAGCCTTGGAACCAGCGATGCTCCAAAACCTCTTTATTATTATGGAGGTGAATGACTATGACAGAGAAAAACAAGTATTCCGCTGGCACATCGTCAAGGGATGACAATCACACAAGTTCGTCAATCGATCAAAGGGAACAGCGGGAAACCTCGACACCGTCAACCGGTCATACGGATGTGCCAACTGAAGCGCAGGTTTCAGAAACAACCGAACCAGTAAACGCCAGCAAAGCGATGAGGAACGCACAAGTAAATCATCCCGATGATTTTTACCAACAAGTCTTGACGTCTTTTAAGGAAGAAGAGTATACCCAAAGCGAGATTGAGGAAAAACAACAAGCCTGGCAACGGTATGAAGAACCTGAAAAACAGGCAGAAGACAAACGGTTCTTCAATGATTTTCCTAGCTACTTTTTTGCTGGGTTTTGGATTCGTTTCTTTGCTTATCTCGTTGATGTGTTGGTGATCCGAGCGATTACCCAAATAACGATCGGTAGTATCTACAATCTAGCGAATTTAACGGCAACCAATCAGCGGTTTGGCCTTTACAACTTCTGTGCCTTAGCAATCTATCTAGGCTATTTTGTTCTAATGACAAAGCTAAATCATGGTCAAACGATTGGGAAAATGCTTTTTGGCATTCGAGTGGTTTCTTTTGTAGAGGAAGAACTCAGCTGGCAAACTGTGTTGATTCGCGAGCTTTGCGGACGCTACGTATTACAATTCAATCTTTTCTTTTATCTCGGTTACTTACCAATCGTCTTTAATAAAAATAAGCAGCAGGCTGCGGATTATTTCGCAGAAACCAGTGTGGTGACCATTAATCTGATCAAAGCTTTCAATAAACAGGTGGATGCCAATCACGTAATGAGTGGCGCACAAAACTAACTAGCAGATCAAGCAAGTAGTAAAGGAGGGATCGAGAATGGGTGAGACGATTGCTTTCCCAGGACCAAATGATCGGCTTCGGCTGGCGGCAGAAAAAGCCTACCAGTCAAAGGAGTTTTTGCAAGCTTTTCGCCTGTACAATGAACTCTATCAAAAAAATGCCAGTTTTGAGATCAATCAATGGCTGGTTGAATGTCTGCAGCAGTTGAATGATTTTGCCAAAGCGTTAGATCTGGCGGAAGACTATTTGGATGACTATCTAAAAGAAACCGACGGGTATTTACAAATTGGTCATCTGCTGATATTGGATGGTCAGTATTTAAAAGCTCGGCGCTGGCTTACATTAGGTAAAAAAACAAAAATTGCAAGCCGCTATCAGGAACAGTTAGCAAGTGAATTAGCAAAGGTAGAAGAAGTGCAGCAAATTTTAGGACTGGAAGATTTTCATGGGAAACGCAAGCATTTACGTGCATTAGATGAAGCCAATCAACCGGTGAGTGCAACAGAATGGCACGTTTTTACCCAAGCCATTACCAAACCACAATTTGTCACGCTGATGCATGAAACGTTAGCTTCCATCAAAAATCCATATTTACTGCCCAAATTAGTGGATGAGCTCGTGCGTCTTGAAGTGGATGAACCTTTTGAACTGATCGATTACCTTGGGAATATGCAGCAAATCGTTCCGAAAGAGTTAAAACTTTTGCAAGAAGATGCCGCTGTTAAAGCGATCCAGAAAGAGATTGACGAAACGATCGCCCAAGAAGATCCGATTTTAGCAGAAAGCGTCTCAGCAGAGATCAATGATCATTTAGCCATCAGCTACCCATTTTTACCTGCAAAAGAGGAGGCAAAAGCATGGGTGGCAAGCTACATTGAAGATTATCGCGGGTTATTTGAAGAAAAAGAACAGCCAAAAGTAGCGAATGAAATAGAAGAACGCAAACGACACTTACGCAATATCCTACGATTGAGCATTCGCTGAAAGAAAAATTCGCAACTTTCATGGTAAAATGTTTACAATTAAACAACGTTAGTGTACTATTTAAAGGTATGCATGAAGCTATTTCATATGTAAATCAATTAATATTCGGAGGGAAATAAATGACTGCAAAATGGGAAAAAACAGGCACCAATGATGGTGTTTTGACATTTACGATCGCTCAAGCAGAAATCCAAAAAGGCTTGACGACTGCATTCAATAAAGTGAAAGGCAATCTTAACGTACCTGGCTTCCGTAAAGGGAAAGTTTCACGCCAAGTATTTAACCGTATGTACGGCGAAGAAGCGTTGTATGAAGATGCATTGAACGCTGTTCTTCCAGAAGCTTATGAAGCTGCTGTAAAAGAAGCAGGGATCGATCCTGTTGCGCAACCAAAAATCGACGTTGACAGCATGGAAAAAGGCCAAGATTGGGTTATCAAAGCAGAAGTTACTGTAAAACCTGAAGTAAAACTTGGTGATTACAAAGAATTAACAGTTGAAAAACAAGACCGTGAAGTCACAGAAGAAGACGTGGATGCACGCATCAAACGTGAACAAGAAGCACAAGCTGAATTAGTTATCAAAGAAGACGAAGCAGCTGAAAATGGCGACACAGTCGTTATCGACTTTGAAGGCTTCTTAGGGGAAGAAACATTTGAAGGCGGCAAAGGTGAAAACTACTCACTTGAACTTGGCTCAAACTCATTCATCCCTGGTTTTGAAGAACAATTAGTAGGAACAAAAGCTGGTGATAGCAAAGACGTTACCGTTACTTTCCCAGAAGATTATCAAGCAGAAGATTTAGCTGGTAAAGAAGCAGTCTTCAAAGTAACTGTTCACGAAGTAAAAGCAAAAGAACTTCCTGAATTAGATGATGAATTCGCAAAAGACGTTGATGACAGCGTTGAATCATTAGCTGAATTAAAAGAAAAATACCGTGCTGAATTGACTGAAACAAAAGAAAAAGCAGCTGAAGATGCAAAAGATGAAGCTGCGATCCGTCAAGCAGTTGAAAACGCAGAAATCGTTGAATTACCACATTCAATGGTTCATGATGAAGTACACCGTTCAATGGATGAATTCTTGAACAACATGCAACGTCAAGGAATCTCACCAGAAATGTATTATCAATTAACTGGTTCAACTGAAGCAGATCTACACACACAATTTGAAGGTGAAGCAGAAACCCGCGTGAAAACAAACCTTGTTATTGAAGCAATCGCTAAAGCAGAAGGTTTGGAAGCAACAGAAGAAGATATCGAAAACGAAATCAAAGAACTTTCTGAAGCTTACAACATGCCAGTGGATCAAATCAAACGCGTCTTAACAGAAGACATGTTGAAACATGATATCACGATGAAGAAAGCAGTTGAACTTGTCACAGGTACTGCAAAAGAAGCGTAAGCAACATGCTTAAAAACGGCGAACATCTAGCGGTGTTTGCCGTTTTTTCTTGGGAGTAAGAGGGGCTAGTTTAACAATTACTAACAAATGATAAGAAAACGTTAGGCAACGTAAAAAGAACTTTTTCTTTCAAAAAAGTTATGATATGATTGTTTAAGACTGCAAAGTTAGTAAACAAAATTCCACTCCTTTAAATAGGTTGGAAAATTTTCAAGGGGTGAACAGTATGTACGATAATACAAACGGTAATGAAGCTGTTCGTTGTTCTTTTTGTGGCAAAACGCAAGAAGAGGTGAAAAAGATCGTTGCAGGTCCGGGGGTCTATATCTGTAATGAATGCATCGATTTGTGTAAAGAAATCATTGATGAAGAGTTTTACGAAGAAGCAATTCGTGAATTTACCGAAGTGCCGAAACCGCAAGAACTACTGAATGTTCTCAATGAATATGTGATTGGACAAGATCGTGCGAAACGGACATTGGCTGTGGCGGTTTACAATCACTACAAACGGGTCAATGTAGAAACGACAGCAGAAGATGTAGAATTACAAAAAAGCAATATTTGCTTGATCGGACCAACAGGTTCTGGGAAAACATTTTTGGCACAAACGTTAGCACGTTCACTAAACGTGCCTTTTGCAATCGCTGATGCAACCAGTTTGACAGAAGCCGGCTATGTCGGTGAAGATGTGGAAAACATTCTTTTGAAACTGTTACAAGCTGCTGATTATAACGTAGAAATGGCAGAAAAAGGAATCATCTATATTGATGAGATCGATAAAATCGCCCGTAAGAGTGAAAATGTATCGATTACTCGTGACGTATCCGGTGAAGGCGTGCAGCAAGCATTGCTGAAGATCCTAGAAGGAACGACTGCTAGTGTACCGCCACAAGGTGGACGAAAACATCCACATCAAGAGATGATCCAAATTGATACCACCAATATTCTCTTTATCGTTGGTGGGGCGTTTGACGGAATCGAAACCATCGTTAAAAACCGTTTAGGTGAAAAAACAATTGGTTTTGGCACGAACAATAAGCGCCTTGAAGAAGGCGAAAGCGTGATGCAGCAAATCATTCCTGAAGACTTGCTTAAATTCGGTTTGATTCCTGAATTTATTGGCCGCTTGCCAGTGATGGCTGCCCTAGAGAAATTAACAGTAGATGATTTAGTGCATATTTTGACTGAACCAAAAAATGCGCTGGTCAAACAATACCAAAAGTTAATGGCATTAGATGACACCGAGCTGGAATTTGAGCCAGAGGCTTTGCGTGCCATTGCTGCGCAAGCCATTGAGCGAAATACCGGTGCTCGTGGGTTGCGTTCGATCATCGAGAATATCATGATGGATGTCATGTTCAATGTCCCTTCTGATGAGTCGATCCAAAAAGTCACCATCACGGAAGAAGCGGCAAAAGGACTTGGTGAACCAAAAATCATTTACAATGAAGAGACCAAAAAAGCAGTCTAATCGAGACCAAGTCGGATAGTTTCATTGCTATCCGGCTTTCTTTTTGAAAAAATAGAAAGGAGCGATTCGATGAAAGTACATGATGCTGAAATCGTCATCAGTGCCGTTTCTCCAGCACAATATCCAGCTACACCTTTACCGGAGATTGCCTTAGCAGGCCGCTCAAATGTCGGAAAGTCATCCTTCATCAATACATTGATCAATCGTAAAAATTTAGCCCGTACCTCATCAAAACCTGGGAAGACGCAAACGCTGAACTTTTATTTGATTGAAAATACGCTGCATTTTGTCGATGTCCCCGGCTACGGCTATGCAAAAGTATCGAAAACAGAGCGAGCGAAATGGGGGAAAATGATTGAGACATATCTTGAACAAAGAGAGCAGCTGCGTGCAGTCGTATCTCTTGTTGATTTGCGTCATGCCCCCTCACAAGAAGATATTCAAATGTATGAGTTTTTGAAATACTACGAGATTCCAGTGATCGTGGTCGCCACCAAAGCAGACAAAATCCCTCGTGGGAAATGGAACAAGCATGAAAGCATGATCAAAAAAGCATTATCCTTTGATCCAGCAGATACGTTTATCCTCTTTTCTTCCATTACCAAACAAGGAAAAGAAGAAGCGTGGAAAGCGATTGAAGCAGCAATAAAATAAGTATCATTTAGGAAACCGAAGCAAGAAAGTCCTTTGCTTCGGTTTTTCTCATTTTACAGTGGAAATCAGCTGATTTAAGCTATTCTACGCAGCGTAGAGTGCTGAATTTGCTCCATTTTAGCGAAAATCTCCTTGTTATTTGTTAAACTTGTAACAAGGAGGTGTGGTCGAATGCATGAATCATTAAGTAAAAAATTAAAAGAGTATCGATCAAGACATAATTTAACACAGAAGGAATTAGCTGCGAGGTTATTTGTTTCTGATAAGGCCATTTCAAAATGGGAACGAGGAAATGGGTTGCCAGACATCGAGACATTGGTCCGTCTAGCCGATTTATTAGGCACACCAGTGGAAGAGCTATTAAAAGAAAAGAAAGAAACCTACTATTATGAATACAAAAGTGAACGGACGGTTCTTCGGCTTCCGTTAATGCACATTTTGATTCCCAATTTATTCTTATTACTGAATCAAGTGACGAGTGTTCGAGCGTTTTTTGTGCTGATGAAAGAGTTACCAACTGCCAGTGGCTGGTTTAGCCTTGGTGTCAAAGCCAAAGGGATTATTGCTTTGGGGGTTGTCAGTTTAGGCTTTTTATCGATTGGTTTATTGTCCTTCGGAATGTTGGGGATTGGGACAGTCAGTATTGGTGTCATTGCAATAGGGAATCTCTGCTTTGGCTTATTAGTTGGCATTGGCAATCTTGCGATCGGTTCGATCGTTGTCGGTAATCTTGGCGTTGGCTGGCTCGCTCTAGCAAATGTCGCAATTGCTTGGATTGGGGTCGCAAATTATGGTGTAGGGAGTTTTATGGCTGTTTTGCCATCAAATTCAACCACGGAAGATTTTAACCAAGCGATTCAACAACTCTTAGTCTCAGAGATCCCTGACTTGATCAAAACCACTATCTTTAAACCAATGATTCGTTTTACAAGCTCACCGATTTTTGTGGTGATCTTCGTGGTGACGATCTTAGCAACCATCTTTTTTATTCTCTGCTTGTTGACCATTGGTTTGGTGCGATTACGTCAAAGCATGTTGTATGAAGAGCTATAAGAAAACCTCTAGATGATGATTCTGATCGTTGAACTTATGTAGCTTCAGTGGCTCATTTTCTATTTTGGCAAGTAAAAAAGGCAAGGGACTGACGCGTCCTTTGCCTTTTTTATTAGTCTGCTTTCTTACTATCATTAGGTTGTGTTTTTTTCTCTTCATCAGATTCGTTTTTCAAGAAACGCTCAATATCGTTTTCCTGCTTTTTCTTGTCTTTGTCGTTATCGGGAAGAAAGGCAAAATCATCAAACATTTTATCTAGCGAGTCTTCTCGTTGGAATTTTAAGCCCATAGGTTCACCTCCAAGCGCCTTAAGTTTACCACGAACGGTGGTAGATTTCATCAAAAAAAAGCGAAATAGTGTTCAATCGTTTCCCCCTTTACTATAATTAAAGAAAGGGGATAGAAAAGAGGGATAGCGATGATCAAAACTGAAAAAATCTATGGCTTTCTACAATCAACCCAAATGGAAGCAGCGCAGTTGCGTTTGTTGATTGAAAATTGGTTCGCTTTGGTTCGTCTTAGCTATCAGCCGACGGAATACTACTACAATCAGCAAGCAAAGAAACCTTATGATTTGGATGAGGTCAGTCAACTGCTGCATAGCGCCCCTGAAGAAATCAATACGGAATTGATTGTGACGGACGGCCAAAATGAGTCCAGTATCCATATCATTCAAGAGGCTGTTTTACAACGGCACCTGTTTACGAAAGACGTATTTTCCACGCAAAAACCCGTGATTTTAAGTTACTTCGATGAAACGATGCAAAGAGATGGCTTGTTCGGCTATTTGCGTTCATATGACGAGTACTTGATGCATAACGTCGAGGGAATCAAGAAAAGACAAAATTTTCAATCGATTGCTGAAATCAACGCGTTACCGAAGCGGAAAAACTTTGAACAAGAAATCGTCATCGACTGCAATCAGTTTTCTGGTTACGACGTCTTTTACAATGGCTATACACTGACTTCTTGCTGGCGCATGTACTTTTCGGCATTCTACGCACATATCATTCCTCAGGTGATCATTACTGATGCGCAGCAGGTGGAGCAAGTGCAGGTAAGAGACCAAGGGGTTGTGTTGGTGGAATTGTATCGAGATCCTTTCCAGTGGGATCACGAATTGAATCTATCCTACCAGCGATTGTTTCGTGATCAAACTGGAATCGATCAATTGACTTGGGATAACGGGGTCGGTAATTTGAGAGAACCATATATTGAATATGCCTTTGGTGATCACTTGATCCAAACCATTCAATACCAAAATGATCGACTGCAGCCAACAACAAAACGCAGCGCGACACATTTTGTCACCAGAAGCTTCGACCTCGTGAACGAAGAGTATCAAGAGCGGCGAGTGAAAGGGTATCTAAATGCCCAAGCGTATTTTCCCTGGGTGGATCAAGAGCGGTTGCGCATGATGGATTATATCGTATTAAAGCCAGAACTAACGATAGACGATGGGGTAGAGGCTTATTCATTCTATATTCGTAGTCATCTTGAGATTGAATATTCAGAGGATCGTTTTAAAGACTATACTGCTTGCCTGCAATTTTATTTGCCGGAGACTGCTTTGAAGCACTTACCGCTAGATGCTTTGAAAGCGGCCATGCCTGATGTTCATTTTGGCTATCTGCACCGCACGCGCAAATATACATGGGTCAATCTAAAGAAGGATGGGAAAAAACTACGAGTGTATTTTATGAACACCCAAAAGCTAGTCGAGCAGCAGCTTTTTACCAATCAAGAATGAAAAAGACCCGCAAGTGAAGCGACCCCCAAAAGTTAGACCAAAAAATCTAACTTTTGGGGGTCGTTATTTGTATGGCAAAATATCCTTTTGA